>NZ_JAMBDT010000101.1:0-18775 GCF_025143765.1 Gordonia sp. p3-SID1431 | reverse complement strand
CCGGCGCCCGCCCGGCCGACCCGGAGTCGTGGTGAGTTGCCGGACTCGTTCAGTCGGCGACGGCGGGATACGCGTCGAGCATCAGGCCGGCGACCGCACCGAGAGCATCGGACCAGGCGGTGGTCATCTCGTCGGTCCACTCCGCGCCGCCGCGCTCGGCCATCGTCGCGATGAGCGCATCAGCCACCCAGCCGTACATCTCGGGCGTCACGCCGAGATCGTTGTGCCGGCGTCCCAGTGCGCCGAGCGTGCGGCCGAGCCACTCGGCGTCGTCGAGGCGGTCGAGGACCGCCGCTATGGCCTGCTGCAGCATTGTGGCCTGTGGTCGGAGATCGGCGCCGAACATCGGCCGGACCTCCGGATGTTCGGTGAACAATCGGTCGTAGAAGTCGAGCATCAACTTCTGTTCGTCGTCGATGACCAGGGAAAGGCTGTCCTGCAATACTTCTGGGTTCAACATGGTGGGGCTGCACCTCGTCGGAGTCGTGCGGTGTGACAATGACACAGTGTTTGTATCTCTGTAACATCTAGCACGACGCAAGGCGCTTTATCAGCGGAACGGCCGGACCGGCAGGATCTGACTGACGCGCGACTCAGAAGCCGGCGACCTCACTGGCCGCATAGGAAGCGAGCAATTGCAGGCGTTCCGCGCTGGGGGAGCCGGGCTCGGCGGTGTAGATCATCATGATCGTCCCGGGATCGGCGGTGACGGCGAGCTCTTCATAGGCCAGCGTCAGTTCGCCGACCACCGGGTGGTGGAAGCGTTTCGTCCCGGTGCCGTGTGTCCGGACGTTGTGCGCGGCCCAGAGGGTGCGGAAAGTGTCGCTGCGCGTGGACAATTCGCCCACGAGGTCCTGGAGCGCCTTGTCGTGCGGATCGCGGCCCGCCTCGGCCCGCATGATGGCGACGCACATCTCGGCGAACAGGTCCCAGTCCGGGTAGAAGTCACGACTGGCCGGGTCGAGGAACTGGAAACGGGCCAGGTTCGGCGTGCGCCCGCCGTCGCCGATAATCGGCGAATAGAAGGCGCGCCCGAGCGCATTGGTGGCCAGCAGGTCTTGATGCGAGTCGCGCACGAAGGCGACGGCGTCGGTGATGGCGTCGAGTGCCCAGGTCAGGCTGTGGCGAGAGGCCGTGGCCTTCGCCGAACGACGCCTCGGCCGTCCGGAGGCGGGTATCCCGTCGGCGGCCCGGGCGAGGTCGAGAAGGTGGGCGCGCTCCGTGTCGTCGAGTTGCAGGGCTCGCGCGAGTGATTCGAGAACCGACGACGACGCACCGGCGATGGTGCCCCGTTCCAGGCGGGAGTAGTACTCGACGCTCACCCCGGCGAGGGTCGCGACCTCGCTGCGTCGAAGACCGGGCACGCGGCGACTACCGCCGGCCGGGAGCCCTGCGGTCTCGGGCGTGATCTTCGCGCGGCGCGACATGAGGAACTCGCGAACCTCGGCACGGTTGTCCATACGCCCAGCGTAGGACGGGCGGCGGCCTCGAGGGGTGCCCTGTCAGTACACCTCCCGACAGGAACTGTCGCGGACGCGACGCATGCGGTTGCCTTGATGGGTGACCGCAGCTGCCGTCGTGCTCGTCTCGTGAGGCGAGCAGGTGGCGGAACCGACTGACGAGGAGAACACATGCGCGGAGTGATCATGGACGCCCCCGGCGCCATCCGGGTGGCCGATCGCGAGAACCCGACCATCCAGGAACCGACCGACGCGATCGTCAAGATCGCCGCGACCTGCGTCTGCGGGTCGGATCTCTGGCCGTACCGCGGCATCGAAGACGTCGACCACGCGCCGATGGGCCACGAGTACGTCGGCACCGTCACTGAGGTCGGGGACCAGGTGTCGTCGATCAGGGTGGGCGACTTCGTGGTGGGTTCGTTCTTCGCCTCGGACAACACCTGCGAGATCTGCCGCGCCGGCTACCAGTCCCGGTGTGTGCACGCCGAGCCGATGGGCGCCCTCGGCACGCAGGCCGAATACGCTCGGATTCCGCACGCCGACGGCACGCTCGTCCCGACTCCCGGTCAGCCGGATGCCGACCTGATCCCGTCGCTGCTCGCGGCATCGGACGTGCTCGGCACCGGTTGGTTCGGTGCCGTGGCGGCTGAGGTGGGTCCGGGTAAGACCGTGGCCGTCGTCGGCGACGGCGCGGTCGGACTGCTCGGTGTGCTGGCCGCGAAACAGCTGGGCGCCGAACGCATCATCGCGATGAGCAGGCACGCCGACCGGCAGGCGCTCGCCCGCGAGTTCGGGGCCACCGACATCGTCTCCGAACGCGGCGACGACGGCGTGGCACGGATCAAGGAGCTCACCGACGGGCTCGGTGCGCATTCGGTCATCGAAGCCGTCGGCACGCAGGAGTCGATGATGCAGGCCATCCGTTCGACCCGGCCGGGCGGCCACGTCGGTTACGTCGGCGTCTCGCACGACGTCGAACTCCCCGGCCTGGAGCTGTTCTTCTCCGGCGTCCACCTGCACGGCGGACCCGCCCCGGTCCGACGCTTCCTGCCCGACCTGATCGACCTCATCTGGAAGCGGGAGATCGATCCCGGCAAGGTCTTCGACCTCGCCCTCCCGCTCGACGACGCCGCCGAGGGATGCCGCGCCATGGACGAGCGCCGCGCGACCAAGGTACTGCTCACCGTCTGACCTCGGTCGGTACCCTCACGGCAAACGAAAGGTGTTCAGCATGAAGATCACTCGCAGTTCCATCGACACCGTCAAAGGTCCCGGCGACTGGTTCACCGGCGACGTCTACATCGATGCGGCGGCCGCCTCGCCACCGCCGTCCCGGGTGTCGGCAAGCCTCGTCCATTTCATGCCGGGGGCGCGGACGCACTGGCACCGGCACCCGCTCAGCCAGACGGTCTTCGTCACCGAGGGGATCGGCCTGTGCCAGCGGCGCGGTGGCCCCATCGAGGTCATCCGCCCCGGCGATCGCGTCCTCTTCGAAGCCGACGAGGAGCACTGGCACGGAGCCGCCCCCACGCGCCTGATGGTCCATCTCGCGATCAACGAGGGCGACGACGACCACGATGTCGTGCAGTGGCTGCAACCGGTCACCGACGAGGAGTACGGGCAGGCGCCGGATCTCGGGATCTGATCAGTCGAACCCGACGGTGGCCGGGGTCTTCGGGGTTGCCTGACACGTCAGCAGCCTGGATCGTTCTGTCATGATCGAGCTCGGCCATGCCGCAATGCCGTCGTCACCGACTCGAACATCGTCGACTTGATGGCCCCGAGGGTCGCCCGGTCCTTGCCGACGATCGGAGACAGCGTGTCCAGGGCTGCCCCGACGATCTCCCCCTCGGCCGCAGTGCCGTCGATCAAGCCGCCGTCCAGAGCTTCGGCGCTTCCGAAGCGATGACCGGTGCTCATCGCGACGAGCGCTGCCTGCGGGGTGAGTTTGGCCTGGATGAGCGCGGCCATCCCGGGGGTGAACGGGATGTTGATGTCCACTTCCGGGAAGCAGTAGTAACCGCGGTCGGCGCGCATGATCCGGAAGTCATGAGCGATGGCGAACATCGCTCCCGCCCCGAAGGCGTGACCGTTGACCGCTGCGACGGTCGGCAGCGAGAACGTGAGGATGCGCGCGAACAGCGTTTGTACGGCCTCGACGTACCAGTCGGCTCGATCGCCGTTGGCGATGAGCCAGTCCAGGTCCAGACCATTGGAGTAGAACTTGCCGTCGCCCACGGTGATCAGGCCTTTGGCGTTCGCCTCGGCGTCGTTGAGGAGTGAACCGACGGCGTCGAGCCGATCGGGGGAGAACCGGTTCTCGTCGTCGCCGATGGTCAGGATGGCGATGTCGTCCCGATAGTCCAGTGAAGCTGTCATGACGGGTCCTTTCGCGAAGAAGTGGACTGATGCGATGGTTCGGTTGGGGTGAGGGACAGTACGGCGCGGACCGCCGTTGCAATGCGTTCGCGGGTTGCGGCATCGGGGGTTCTCCTGCCGCGCAGAAGCAATGCAGTCGGAAGTTCGACCACGCAGTCTCTGATGACGGACACGGCGTCACGGTCTGCGCGCTGCCAGACCGCCTGGGACAACTCGACGAACAACGACGTCAACGACCGGTCGAGACCGCGGAGCTCCCTCGCGAGGTCGTCGGGAAGGTCATCGGACCCAAGCAGTTCTCCGCGATCGACCGTGAGTAGGAAGCCACCCCGCACAGGAGCTTCGAGCAAGAACCGTGCGGGCGCATCCGCGGCGACGACGACGGCTTGGACTGCGGAGTCACTGCGGCCGTCGCCGCCGGTGAGGACCGCGTCGACCGCTTCGCGCTGAGCGGCGAGGAATTGCTCGGCAGCGCGCAACCACACCCTTCCCACGAGACCCGCGCGCGACCCGAACGCGTGATAGATCGCGCCGTTGGACATCGAGGTGAGCTCCGACAGCGCACGAACCGTCACCGCCGCAGGGCCGGCCCGGACCGCCAAGCCCTCGGCCGCATCCATCAACTGCTCGAGGTCGTGCGTGCGAGGACGAGGCATAACGAAACTCTAACAGAGCACGCGCTCTGTAATGCCACCGCAGCCCGGGTCGACCCCGACTCGGGTTCGATGCAGCTCTCCTAGCGACTGTCGCCGAGGTGCCCGTGCTCCGAGGAGCCTGGCGGTTGCGCGAAATTGACCGCCTGAAGTCCGGATCGCGTGGTTTCGCGCACCTCGCGACGCGCCGTACTCGCGCGTAGCGATTTGACTCGTAAGAATCACAGCGTCGAACCACCCCGCGCGTCCCGGATCGCCACTGAGCTGGGCCGCTGCGCTGTACCGTACCTGCGGACCTTCAACCGCACGACGACGACGTGAATGGAGCCGGTGTTGTTTTCTCGTATCGCCATCGTGAACCGAGGTGAGGCCGCGATGCGGCTCATCCACGCCGTTCGGGGCCTCTCGGAAGAGACCGGGCAACCCATCGAGGTCATCGCGCTGCACACCGACGTGGATCGCAATGCCACGTTCGTACGTGAGGCGGACGTCGCATACGACCTCGGGCCTGCCGCGTCGCGTCCGTACCTGAACATGAAGGTGCTCGAGCACGCCCTGCTGGAGACCGGTGCCGACGCGGCATGGGTCGGTTGGGGCTTCGTGGCCGAGGATCCGCTGTTCGCCGAACTCTGCGATCGCATCGGCGTCACCTTCGTCGGGCCGTCGGCCGAGGCGATGCGCAAACTGGGCGACAAGATCGGCGCCAAGCTCATCGCCGAAGAAGTGGGCGTCCCGGTGGCGGCGTGGAGTCGCGGAGGTGTGGACACCCTCGACGAGGCCGTGGCCGCGGCCGCCCAGATCGGCTACCCGCTGATGCTGAAGGCCACGGCCGGCGGTGGCGGCCGCGGCATCCGCAAGGTCACCAGCGATGCCGATCTCCGTGACGCCTACACCCGCACCCGCGAGGAGGCCGAGCGCGCCTTCGGCAGTGGCGTGGTGTTCCTGGAACGGCTCGTCACCGGTGCGCGCCACGTCGAGGTCCAGGTCATCGCCGACGGCCAGGGCACCGCGTGGGCCTTGGGCGTCCGCGACTGCTCGGTCCAGCGACGCAACCAGAAGATCATCGAGGAATCGGCGTCGCCGGTCCTGCCCGCCGACCGCGTCGCCGAGCTCAAGGCGTCGGCGGAGCGGCTCGCCGTGGCCGTGGGATACCGCGGCGCGGCCACCGTCGAGTTCCTCTACCACCCGGGCGAGAACCTGCTCGCGTTCCTCGAGGTCAACACCCGCCTGCAGGTGGAACACCCCATCACCGAGGCGACGACCGGCTTCGACCTGGTCCGTGCCCAGCTGCACGTGGCGTCGGGCGGCCGCCTCGAGGGTGAGCCCCCGGTCGAGCGCGGGCATGCCATCGAAGCCCGCCTCAACGCCGAGGATCCCGACCGCGACTTCGCCCCCGCGCCGGGCCGGATCGACCTGCTCGAGCTGCCCGCCGGCCCCGGCATCCGCGTCGACACCGGCGTCAGCGAGGGCGACACCATCCCCGCCGATTTCGACTCGATGATCGCCAAGATCATCGCCTACGGACGGAACCGCGACGAGGCACTCGGCCGCCTCCGCCGGGCCATGCGCGAGACCCGCGTGATCATCGCCGGTGGTGCGACCAACAAGAGCTTCGTGCTGGAGCTACTCGCGCAGCCGCAGGTCATCGACGGTAGCGCGGACACCGGCTGGATCGACCGCGTGCGTGCCGAGGGCGGCCTCGTCGCCAACCGGCACTCGGCGATCGCGCTGATCGCCGCCGCCATCGACGCGTACGAGGAAGAGGAACTCGTCGAGCGGCAGCGGCTGATGTCGACGGCTTCCGGCGGTCGTCCGCAGGTGCAGCACGACAGCGGACGTCCGCTCGACCTGAAGCTGCGCGGCGTCGCGTATCGCGTCCGGGTCGGGGCCATCGGCGCGCACCGCTTCCGCGTGACCATCGAGGCGCCGGGCGAGATCCGCACCGCCGATGTCGACCTCGAACGCTTCGACGAGCATGCCGCGCAGCTCGTGGTCAACCGGGTGCGCTACCGCCTGCTCACCGACACCCACGGACCGATCCACCTCGTCGACGTGGACGGCGTCACCCACCGCGTCAGCCGTGACGAGGGTGGTGTGGTGCGCTCGCCCGCGCCGGCGCTCGTCGTCGCGACGCCGCTGCAGGCCGGCGACGAGGTCGACGCGGGCGCCCCCATCCTCGTGCTGGAGAGCATGAAGATGGAGACCGTCCTGCGCGCGCCGGTGCGCTCACGTGTCAAGGAGTGCGCGGTGTCGGTCGGCACCCAGGTGGAGACGGGCGCGACCCTGATGCGCCTCGAACCGCTCGCCGACGACGAGGACGACGCCGTCGAGGAGGTGGCCGCCGACGCCGTCGATCTGGAGCTGCCTGCCGAGCTCGAGGTCGATCCCACCGAGCGCACCACCCGCAGTCAGGAAGACCTCCGCAGCCAGCTGCTCGGCTTCGACGTCGACCCGAACCACCGGATGCGCCTGCTCGACGAGTACCTCGCCGTCCGGCGCGCCGCGTTCGACAGCGGCCGTCGTCCGCTGGCCGACGAGCTCGAACTGGTGACGGTGTTCGCCGACCTGGCCGAGCTGAGCCAGAACCGGCCGTCGAGTCATGACGTCGGTGTCGAGCACGTGCACAGCGCACGCGAGAACTTCCACACCTACCTGCAGAGTCTCGACGTCGAACGCGACGGGCTGCCCGCGGCGTTCCACGACCAGCTGAGCCGCGCGCTCAGCCACTACGGCGTGACCGACCTCGAGCGCACCCCGGAGCTCGAGGCCGCAGTGTTCCGGATCTTCCTCGCGCTGCAGAACCCGAACGACTCGGCCGCGGTGATCAACTCGCTGCTGTTGGAATGGCTCGACGAGCCGACCCCGCGCGACGAACTGCGCGACGCGGTGGGCACCGCCCTCGACCGCCTCGTCGCCGCCACCCAGGTCCGCTTCCCGGCCGTCGCCGACCTCGCCCGCGGCGTCATCTACGCCTGGTACGGCCAGCCGCTGCTGCTGCGTGACCGCGCCCGCGTCTACAGCAATGTGCGCAAACAGCTCAAGTACCTCGACGAGAACCCCGACGCCGCCGACCGCACCAGCCGCATCGACGACATGGTGCGCAGCACCGAACCGCTCGTCCGGCTTCTCGGCCAGCGCATCGAACGGCACGCCGACAACACGGTGATGCTCGAGGTGCTGACCCGGCGCTACTACGGCAACCGCGGCCTCGCCGACATCCGGATCCGGGAGGCCGGCGGGGCGACGTTCGTGGTCGCCCAGCGAGATGCCGGTGACATCGCTTCGGCCGCAGTCGGTTTCGACGCCCTGCCGGCGACGATCGGCGGACTCGCCGAACTCGCCCGCGACACCGCCGCGGTCGATGCCGACATCTACCTGGCGTGGGAGCAGCAACCCGACGACTTCGACGTGCTCGCCGGGACACTGCACGACATCGTCGCCACCAGTTCGCTTCCGCCGCAGGTGCACCGCGTCACCATCACGGTCGCCGGCAGCGCCGATGCGCGGATGCATCACCACGTGACCTTCCGGCCGTCGGCGACGGGTATGGCCGAGGAACGCCTGATCCGCGGACTGCACCCCTACATCGCGCAGCGCATGCAGATGGAACGGCTCCGTAAGTTCGACCTCACCCGACTGCCGTCGTCGGACGACGAAGAGGTCTACCTCTTCCGTTGTGTCGCAAGGGAGAATGCGTCGGACCGCCGTCTCGTCGCCTTTGCCCAGGTCCGCGACCTGACCGCACTGCGCGACCAGGACGGCCGCCTGCTGACGCTGCCGACCGCCGAGGCGGCGCTCGCGTCGTGCGTCGACTCGATCCGGCGCGCGCAGCGCGGTTCCACCAACCTGTCCAGCGCCAACCGGATCATCATGTACGTGTGGCCGCCGATCGACGTCGACGCCGACGTCCTCGACGCGATCGCCGACCACATCCGCGGCACGACACAGGGAGTGGGGCTCGAAGAGGTCCAGCTCATCGCGCGTCGCCGCGACCGCGACACCGGCGAGCTGAGCAAGGTCTCGGTCCATTTCTCGGTCAACCCGACCGGCGGGTTCGACGTCCGGGTCGTCGACCCGACCGACGAGCCGATCGAACCGGTCGACGAGTACCGCCAGAAGGTGCTGCGGGCAGCCAAGCGCAACACGGTCTACCCGTACGAATTGGCAGCCATTCTGGGCGATTTCACCGAGTACGACCTCGACGCCGAGCAGCGTCTGGTGCCGGTCGACCGGGCCAAGGGTCGCAACTCCGCGGCGATCGTCGCCGGTGTGGTCACCACCCCGACCGAGAAGTACCCGCGCGGCGTCACCCGCGTGGTCCTGCTCGGCGACCCGACGAAATCGCTGGGCGCGCTGGCGGAACCGGAGTGCAGCCGGCTGGTCGCGGCGCTCGACCTCGCCGAGCAGATGCAGGTCCCGCTCGAGTGGTACGCACTGTCGTCGGGCGCGCGGATCTCCATGGATTCCGGCACGGAGAACATGGACTGGATCGCCCGGGCGCTGAAGCGCATCGTCGAGTTCACGCAGGCCGGCGGTGAGATCAACATCGTCGTGGCCGGGATCAACGTGGGCGGGCAGCCGTACTGGAACGCCGAGGCGACGATGCTCATGCACACCAAGGGCATCCTCGTGATGACACCGGAGTCGGCCATGGTGCTCACCGGCAAGCAGTCGCTGGACTTCTCCGGCGGTGTGTCGGCGGAGGACAACTTCGGCATCGGCGGTTACGACCGCGTCATGGGGCCCAACGGTCAGGCGCAGTACTGGGCGCCGAATCTCGGTGCCGCACGGGATCTTCTGATGGCTCACTACGAGCACACCTACGTGGCGTCGGGCGAGCAGACCCCGCGTCGCGCGATCACGAGCGACCCGGTGGACCGCGACATCTCCGACTACCCGCACGTCCTGGCGGGCAGCGACTTCACCACGGTCGGACAGATCTTCTCGGCGGCCACCAACCCGGACCGCAAGAAGCCCTTCGACATCCGCACGGTGATCCGCGCCGTCGCCGACCAGGACCACCCGGTGCTGGAGCGCTGGGCGGGGATGGCCGACGCGGAGACCGCGGTCGTGTGCGATCTGCACATGGGCGGAATCCCGGTGTGCCTGTTGGGTATCGAGTCGAGGGAGGTGCCGCGCCGGGGATACACCCCCACGGACGGTCCCGACACCTACACGGCCGGCACGCTGTTCCCGCAGTCGTCGAAGAAGGCGGCACGCGCGATCAACGTGGCCAGCGGAAACCGTCCGCTCGTGGTGCTGGCCAACCTGTCCGGGTTCGACGGATCGCCGGAGTCGTTGCGCAAGCTCCAGCTGGAATACGGCGCGGAGATCGGGCGGGCCATCGTGAACTTCGAAGGCCCCATCGTGTTCTGCGTGATCTCGCGCTACCACGGTGGTGCATTCGTGGTGTTCTCGAAGGCGTTGAACCCCAACATGACCGTGCTCGCGATCGACGGGTCGTTCGCGTCGGTGCTCGGCGGTGCCCCCGCGGCGGCGGTGGTCTTCGCCGGCGACGTGGCCAAGCGGGTCAGTGCCGACGCACGGGTGCGCGAACTCGAGGCGGAGACCGCACAGGCCACCGGCCCCGACCGCTCACGGCTCAACGCCGAGCTGGCCGATCTGCGTCAGTCGGTGCGAGCGGAGAAGATCAGCGAGATCGCCGCGGAGTTCGACGCGGTGCACAGCATCCGACGCGCCGTCGAGGTCGGTTCGGTCGACGCGGTCATCCAGGCCGACGAGCTCCGGCCCCAGATCATCGGCGCGATCGAGAAGTCGCCGGCGTGGGGTCGGCAGGACTCGCAGGTGGCCAGCTCGTAGAGCCTGCGCTCCTTGATCCGAAAGAGCCTGTATGTGCTAGGAGCGAGCCCAACTACTGCTCCCTGAGGAGGCCGGAGCTTGCGAGCGTCACCCCCCGCTCCCTGAGGAGCGAGCTTGCGAGCGTCACGAAGGGTCTTCGCAACTCGCCTCGGAAGACCCTTCGTGACGCGCCCTCCGCAAGCTCCGGGCGCTCCTCAGGGAGCGCGGGGGCAGGTCGTTCTTTCGGATCAGGGAGCAGAGACACCGCGTTCGACGATCTCCTTTATCGCCGCGAGGGTGACCGGAATCCCCGACAGCGCGGCGTCGCGGCGCTGCTCGAGTTGGGCGTCGGCGTCGTCCCCGAACCGCTGTGCGAACAGCTCGAAGCCGCCCGGGTGGACGGCCCAGGACTCGGTCAGCGTCGCGCCGTCACCGTCGGGTGTGATCGTGTACGACCAGCGGACGGCGTTCTCGTTCACCATCCACGCGAACTCCCGTGGTTCATCGGCGACGACGACCCGTGAGCGGGTTTCCCACACGCGTTCGGGGGTCTCATTGCGGCCGTGGAAGTAGGCGCCCACCACGGGTCCGGTCGCCGGGTCCTCCCACCAGCAGGCCTTGCAGATCGGGCTCCACTCGCCGGTGCGCGCGATGTCGGTCACCACGTCCCAGACCTGCTGAGGCGTGGCGTCGACGGCGATGGACTCGGAGTGGGTGAATCGGGCACTGCGTTCGGTGTCGCTGGTCGTCATGGGTCCCTTCCTGCGGTCGCGTACGGACCATCCTAGGGAGGGCACTGCTCAGAGAGCGGCGGTCCGGTACCGAGACGGACTGACCCCGAAGGCCCGGCTGAAAGCGCGACTGAAGTGCGACGGGTCGCGGAACCCGACCTGGGCGCAGATGTCGGCGACGCCGAGCTCGCTCTGGGCGAGCAGGGCGCGGGCCTTCTCGAGGCGTCGAGCGTACAGCCAGGCCCGCGGTGTCGTGCCGGTGGTGCTGAACAGCTTGTGCACGTAGCGCACCGACATGCCGACCTCGGCGGCCACGAGCGCGACGGTGTGGTCGGGATCGTGGAGGTGCCCCAGCATCGCGTTCTGGACGACCCGCAGGTCGGCGGCATGTATCCGGTCGGTCGCAGTGCGGGGTGAGATCTGCTCGGTCACCGCACCCGCGACCATGTCGAGCACGGCGGTCGCCACCGTGGCGGACGCGGGCACCGAGATCCCCTGCACCTGGGCTGCGACGTCGACCAGGAAGCCCGACACCAGCCGTCCGATGCCCGAGTCGACCGCGATCGCGCAGCCCGTCGCGTCGTCGATGACGTCGTGTGTCGTCCGTGCGGCGAGCTGCTCGCGCGGGGCGCGGACCACGATCTGCTCGAACTCGGTCGCGCCGCTGACCACGAAAGGTGCAGTGGCGTCGATGATCCCGAAGGCGCCGTGCTGCAGCAGGCCGGTCCGTTCGCCCTGTGTGATAGTCGCGGCTCCCCGCGTGATGAGGCAGAGCAGATAGTCGTCGGCCGGGTCGGACTCGATCATCGCCGGTGTGCGGACGACGGTGTGCGGATCCGCGCGGACGACGCTCACCGACAGGCTGCCGACCGGGCGGGCGACGATCTGGGCGGTGAACGGCCGGCGAACCTGCGGCCAGTCGATGTCCATCTCGCAGAAGGTGGCGTCGAGGGCCTCCGCCCACCGGACTCGACCCTCGGCACTCGCCAGTTCGCGCGTGCTCAATTCGACAGAACCGGCGGTGCACACGGAGTCATCCATCGGTGCATTCGCAGTCATTCTCTCCCCTCACCTCCACCCATAGTGTTCCAGATCACAAGACATTGCCGACGTGGCCGGTGGCATGACCGAACGGACCGGCCGCCGACATCCGATATCCCGAACGACGACGGAGAGTCACCATGACCGCAGTACAGCCCGCCCACGACGTCACCCCGAAGTTCGTCGAAGAGATCACGATGGCCGAGCTCGAGGCCGATCCGTACCCGTTCTACGAACGGCTTCGGAAAGAGGCGCCAGTGGCGTTCGTGCCGTCACTGGGGATGTACATCGTCTCGACCCGTGAGCTGTGCATGCAGATCGCGAAGGATTCGGACAATTGGCCTGCGGTGATCTCCCCGGCGGGCGGGCGCACCTTCGGTCACGGAGCGCTGCTCAACACGAACGGTCCCGAGCATCGCGATCTCCGCGACATGGTCGAGCCGCACCTGCAGCCGTCGGCCGTCGACAACTACATCGACGACCTGGTCCGGCCGTACGCTCGCGAACTGCTCGAACGGATCGAGGACAACGGCTCGGCCGACATCGTCGCCGAGTACTGCGAACCGGTCAGTGTCCGGGCACTCGGCGATCTGCTCGGCCTGGGTGACGTGAGCACCGACAAGCTGCGGGAGTGGTTCCACAAGCTCAGCGTCTCGTTCACCAACTCCGCGATGACCTCCGACGGCGAGTTCGCCAACCCGGACGGCTTCGTCCCCGGTGACGAGGCGAAGGCCGAGATCATCGCGCATGTCGACCCCAAGATCGATGAGTGGATCGTCAACCCCGACCACAGCGCGATCTCGCACTGGCTGCACGACGGGATGCCCGAGGGGCAGACGCGCAGCCGCGATGTCATCTACCCCAACCTCTACGTGTTCTTGCTCGGCGCGATGCAGGAGCCGGGACATGCGATGGCCACCACGCTCGCCGGCCTGTTCAGCCGGCCGGACCAGTTGGAGCGGGTGGTCGACGACCCGGGCCTCATCCCGCGGGCGGTGGGCGAGGGCATGCGGTGGGTCGCACCGATCTGGTCGGCGGCCGCGAAGATCGCCACCGACGAGGTCGTGGTCGGCGGGGTGACGATCCCGCAGAACTCCGTGGTGATGCTCTCCTACGGTTCGGCGAATCAGGACGAGAACGCCTACGACGCCCCGACCGCCTACGACCTCGACCGCGCGGTGATCCCGAACATGACCTTCGGCGGCGGTGTCCATGCCTGTGCGGGAACCTACTTCGCCAACAACGTGATCAGGATCGCGCTCGAGGAACTCCTGGAGACGATCCCCAACATCGAGCGCGACACCGACCACGAGGTCAACTTCTGGGGCTGGGGCTTCCGTGGCCCCAAGGAACTCCACGTCCAGTGGGAGGTCTGAGGCGTGACCACCACACATCGTGTTCGTATCCAGGGTTCGGACACGCCGCTCGAGGTCGCCGCCGATCAATCGGTTCTCGATGCGGTTCTGCGCGCGGGGGAATGGCTGCCGCACTCCTGCACGCAGGGGACCTGCGGTACCTGCAAGCTCCGAGTACTCGACGGCGAAGTGGCGCACAATGACTCACCCGACTACACGCTGACGCCTGCCGAACGGTGTGCCGGGCTGGCGCTGGGTTGCATGGCCACCCCGTGCTCGGACCTGGTCGTCGAACCGCTGGGCGCCGCGGTCGACGACGGAGCGCCCCGACATCCCCTGCGCGATCACGACGGCACCGTCGTCGTCCTGGACGACATCGCCACCGATACGCGCCGACTCGTCGTCGAACTGGACGCGCCGATGTCGTTCAACGCCGGCCAGTATGCGGAGCTGGTTATTCCCGGTACCGGTGTGGGGCGTCAGTACTCCATGGCCAACCCGCCGTCGGAGTCGAAGCTCCTGGAGTTCCACGTGAAGCGCACCGTCGGTGGAAGAGCAACGGAGGGTTGGATCTTCGGTTCGCTGGCGGTGGGGGAGCGGATCGAACTCCGCGGACCGCTCGGCCAGTTCCATCTCGTCCGCGAGCAGGCCGAGCCGGCGATCCTCATCGGCGGCGGCACCGGACTCGCCCCGCTGAAGTCCATCGCCCGCCACGTGCTGGACCACGGCCTGGTCCCCGAGCTGTACCTCTACCACGGCGGCCGACGCCGCGACGACCTCTACGACGTCGAGTTCTTCCGCGAGCTGGAGGCGGGGCACGACAACTTCCACTACCGGCCCGTCCTGAGCGAGGAGCAGTGGGACGGTGCGACCGGGATGGTCACCGACGTCGTCGTCGAGGACTTCCGCAGCTGTAAAGGACTGAGCGCCTACCTGTGTGGGCCACCGGCGATGATCGAGGCCGGCGTCCGGGCGCTCAAGCGCCGCCGGATGGCGCCTCGGCTCATCTTCCGCGAGGAGTTCACCGTCGCCGCGCCCGCGGCAACGATCGCCGCGTCGTGACACTTCCGCCCCGACCTCCGACCCCGAAAGGCAAGCCATGTACCGACTGACCGTGATCTACGGACACCCGCTCGACCCCGCGGCCTTCGACCGGCACTACGAGACCGAGCATGCCGAGCTGGTCCGCCGCATTCCCGGACTGCGACGGTTCGCCGCGGGCAAGTGCGAGTCCCTGGACGGCACCGAACCGGCCTCCTACAGCGTGGCCGAGCTGTACTTCGACTCCAAAGAGGCGCTCGGCCAGGCCCTCGGCTCACCCGAAGGCCAGGCCGCGGCCGGTGATGTCGCGAACTTCGCCACCGGGGGAGCCACCATGCTGTTCAGCGACGAGTCGTTGGTGGGACCCTGACATGGCCGCTCTGCAAACGGTTCAGAAGATCGGCCCGGTGCTGGACCTGTTCACCGTCGAACGGCCGGAGTGGGGAGTGTCGGAGGTCGCGGGCGAGCTCGGCGTCCCCCGATCGAGCGCGCACGCGCTGTTGGCCTCCCTGGTCGACATCGGCCTGCTGCAGTGCCGCGCTCGCGGCCGCTACCGCATCGGCTGGCGCGTCGTCGAACTCAACCAGGCACTCCAGGGCACGGTCGACGTCAAGTCGTGCGCCGCGCCGATCCTGCAGGCGCTGTCCGAGAAATTCGGCGAGACAACCCATCTCGCGGTCATGGAGCGCTATCGGGTGATCTACGTCGACAAGGTGCTCGGCAACCACGTCATCAACGTGTCCGGCGCCCGGATCGGCGCGCAGCTCGATGCGCACTGCAGCGCGGTCGGCAAGGTGCTGCTCGCTCATTGCGATCCGGCCCAGCTCGCCCGCAACGTCACCGACAAGCCGTTGCGGCGTTACACGTCGTCGACCGTCACGGACCCGGAGGAGCTCGCCGGTGAACTGAAGAGCGTGCTGCGCCGGGGCTGTGCTTTCGACCTCGCCGAGGCGGTGCCCGACGTGCATTGCGTCGCGGCACCGATCCGTGACGAGATGGGTGTAGTCGTGGCGGCGATGTCGATCACCGCGCCCGCCACGAGATTCGTACCCGCCCAACACGAGTTCCGTCGTGCGGTGATCGCGGCCGCGGCCGATGTGTCCCGCGCGCTCAACACCTCGACCGCCGACCTGTCCGCGCCGCTGCGACTGCCCGAGCGTGAGGTCTCCGTGCTCCACGCAGTGGCCGGATGAACCACGTCTCCCGTCCCCTCAACTCGGAAGGATCGCGGCGATCATGACCGTCCACCCCGACGACGCCGAGCTCGTACGAGCCACCGCCGAAGCACTTCTCGACGCGTACCGCGACCACACCCCGATCGAACCCATCGCATCTCGGTTCACCGGACGCCCCCTCTCGACCGCCTATGAGATCGCGCTCGCCCAGGTACAGGACTGGGAGAAACACGGCGATGTGGTCAAGGGACACAAGGTCGGCCTTGCCTCGCGGGCGATCCAACGCCAGATGGGCGTCGACCAGCCTGATTTCGGGCATCTCACGGCGAGCATGTTCCACCTCGAGCACGCCCCGATCCCGGCCGACACGTTCATCCAACCGCGCATCGAGCCGGAAATCGCTTTCGTGCTGGCGAAACCCCTTCGCGGACCGGGTGTCACGGTCGCCGAGGCGGCGGCCGCGGTCGACTTCGTGCTACCCGCACTCGAGATCGTGGACTCACGCATCCGCGACTGGCAGATCGGCATCTTCGACACCATCGCCGACAACGCGTCGTCGGGCGGGGTCATCCTGGGCAGTCGTCCGGTACCGCTCGTCGACGTCGACCTGCGGATGGCCGGTTGCAACCTGCATGTGAACGGCGAACTCGTCGACACCGGAGCCGGTGGCGCCGTGCTCGGATCGCCGATCAATGCCCTGGTCTGGCTGGCGAACACCGTCGGACCGCTCGGCGTGACGCTCGAACCCGGCCACGTGGTCCTGCCCGGCTCGATGACCGCGGCCGTGCCGGTCTCGCCGGGGGACACCGTGGTGGCCACCATCGCCGGGCTCGGCAGCGTGACCGCGGTCCTGGGCGCCGCAGGCGCCGGTACCGAACGACCAGAAAGTGAGATGACGTGACCGACAACATGGTCGACGACTGGAGCGCGGCGCGTGTCGCCGACGTCCTGCTGACCGCCGAACGATCACGGACAGCGCGGACCTCGATCCAGCATGACTGGCCGGGCCTGACGCTCGACGTCGCCTACGCCGCGCAAGACATCGCTCTCGCCGATCGGCGCTCGCGCGGTGAGACCGTCACCGGCATCAAGCTGGGCTTGACGTCGCGGGCCAAGCAGAAACAGATGGGTGTCGACGAACCGTCGGTTGCGTGGCTGACCGACGCGATGGTGTTGCCTGCGGGACTGCCGGTCCCGCGGCAGCGACTCATCCATCCGCGCGCCGAGCCGGAGATCGCCTTCGTGCTCGGGCGGCCGCTGACCGGTCCCGGGGTCACCGCGGCGACCGCGCTCGCCGCGGTGGATCATGCGATGGCCGCGATCGAGATCATCGACAGCCGGTACTCCGGGTTCAAGTTCACGCTCGCGGACGCGGTGGCCGACAACAACTCCTCCGGCGTCTACGTGACCGGCCCGGTCATCCGCGATGTCGCGGACGCCGACTTCGGACTCGAGGCGTGCCTCCTCGAGGTCGACGGCGACATCGTCGCCACCGCGACCGGTTCGGCGGTCCTGGGTCACCCCGCCGAGGCACTGGCGTTCGCCGCCAACACCTTCGGAGCCCGCGGTATCACCCTCGAGGCGGGTTGGGTGGTCCTCACCGGCGGAATGACCGACGCGGTTCCCGTCGGACCGGGCAGCCGGGTCGCCGCGCACTTCACCACACTCGGTTCCATCACGATCGCGGGAGGTTGAGATGCCGTTCATCGACGTGACCATCGCTCAGGGGCGCTCACCCGATGAGGTGCGAGCACTGATGCGGGAACTGACGGCGGCCGCCCATCGTGCGATCGGTGCCCCGGTCGCGAACATCCGAGTATGCGTCCGCGAGGTCCCGACCACCCACTGGTCGGCGGGCGACGTCACCGTTGCCGAACGTCAGGCGGCGAACACGGAATCGTGAGGCGCGGGAGGAGCTGCTCGCTACTGTCCACGGGAACTGCAAGACACTGGTCCCTGATTCGAAAAGGCCGCTATACCTGCAGTCCGGCCGGTGACCGGCAGACTTCAACTCGACCGATGGACTTCGATTGAAGTCTAGGAGTCGAGTTGAAGTCTGTTGGTCACGGGGCGTGTCAGCTCTGCTCCCTGGCCGTCCGGGTAGCCGACGTCGATCCCGAGAGTGTTGCCCGCTGATGATGCGTCGTTGAACACGGTGCACATGCGGGTGACCGAGCAGGGCAGAGTCGCGATCGCCGCGGACGTGACCGCGGTGATCGGGGAGAAGTTCCTGTCGATGATCGACGAACGATCCTGCCCGCGGCCGGAACCCGACGGCGCCGAGGATCGTCGCAGTGTCGGAGAACGCCGCGCCGACGGTTTGGAACTATTGCCGGATCAGGCGGCGGTCGGTGCGGCGATGACCACCGCTGGCGCGCTTCGCACCCAGGTGCTGGTGACCATCCCGGCCGACAACACCGATCCGGCGCGGTTGCCGTGGGTCGGTGCGGTCACGGCGTCGACGGCACGACGACTGTCCTGCGACGGTGGGGTGGCCGAGATCGTGCTCGACACCGAGGGCGTGCCGTTGCGGAAGGGCACCACGAATCGGCTGTTCCCACACCACTTACGTCGAGCGATCATCGTTCGCGTTATGTGCTGTGTGAAATGCGTTGCCCCCGCAGCGCATACGCAGGTCCACCATCTCGTCCATAGGGCTGATGGTGGTCCGACTGATCTGGACAACGGGTGCTTGCTGTGTCAGCGCTGCCATACCCAGGTCATCACCATGGCTGGGAGGTGGTGATGGGTCCTGATCGGCATCCGTGGCTGATCCCGCCGGCCGACATCGACCCCCGACGGTTACCCCGGCCTGCCTACAACCGCCGCACCATGCGACTCGACGACGCCCTCGTGTAGTCGCCAACCCTAGAACCACCGCGCCCAGACTCTCCGGCGTCGACTCCGGCGCCACACGACCTTTGACAACTCCACAGGGTGGATGTGTCGGGCTCAGCGAGCCGCGCGGAGTGCGATCTCCGACGCCCGGACATCACTCGCCGGCTGGCCGGCGATGCCCCAGTTCTCCGGCGCCACCTCGACAATCTGTCCACGGACGCCCGAGCGTTCAACGTCCAGGTGCTCGACGACGAGGTCGGTGAACGCGGCCAGAAGTTCCGAACGTTGCTGCGGCGGACGGCC
>NZ_JAMBDT010000100.1:0-19171 GCF_025143765.1 Gordonia sp. p3-SID1431 | reverse complement strand
GCCTTTGTCGTTGATCCTGCCGAGGGTCAGACGCCCCAGCCGTAGATCATGTCCATCAGTCCCGTCCCGGCACCACCCAGTTTCGGATTGCTGGTGAGGACGAAGTAGGTGTTGGGCTGGCCGGCATCGACCACGCCGATCGATTGGTCCGCCATGTCCTCGGTGGCGGGCAGCTGACGTTTCAGGACACGAAACAGATCGGGCAGACCGCCGGTGTACTTGACGACGCGGAAGTGCCGGGGGATCTTCGATTTGGTCTTGTTGAGCCTCAAGACGACGTCGGTCTTCGTCCAGTTGTCCAGATGCGTCTCCGGGTTGGGGATCGCCCTCAGGTCGGCCAGCGTGGTGGGATTCACCTGCGCCAGATGAATGTGCAGCTGGTTTTGCGAGCGCGCCGTGGCGGAGTTCACCCCTATCGCAATCGGTCGAGTGGGATTCTTGGCGACCAATTTGCCCGCCTGCAGCCACGCCGCGCTCCACAGGTTCAACTCGGAACCGTTGTACAGATAGGGGCATTCGATGCCCCTGATCCGGTTGGTGGGTAGGAGCAGGAAGTCATCGTTGTGACCTTTGTGGTCACCACCTCGACGGATTGCTTAGTACTTCACGTACTTCGGGTTCGGCTGGTACTGGGGACCCGGCTGAATGACGTCGATGTTGTCGCCGATCTGACCGGGCTTGGTGCCCTTCACCTTTCCCCAGAGAAGCAGGAACTTATCGGTGGCGGGATCGTCGGTGCTCTGGCCGCAGAGTTTTTGGGTCGGCGTCGGTGGTGCGGCCGAGGCGACCCCGCCTCCACTCAGGGCGGAGCTCGCGACGATGGCGGCGGTGACGGCCATCGTCGAGAGGAGCCGGGTGAACCGATGCGAGCGGGTGTCGTCCATGGGGAACCTCTCGGTGGTGAGCCTCGGCGTGCTCATCTGAGCGCAGAGTGTGCCACCGAGACTCTCCGGGTCGTGCCGAAACCGCAGATCAGGCAACTTTGACCCGGGAAAGTGCGGCGAACTACTCGTATCCGGCGCCGACTGCGAACGGTGGCGCTTCCATGTCGTTCCAAGGTGGGACGCCTCGGCCTTCGAACTTCCGTCGCCGCAGGTCCGCGCATAGAGTTCGCGCATGACCATGTTCGGAGAGTCGGGGACCGGGCCACGTGTTCCTGCCCATGTGTGGAGTGCCGTGGGCACTTTCGCGTTTGTCATGCTGTGCGGGATCGTCGGTCCGATCTTCCTCGTCGCCTACTTCGTGATCGATGCACCCGACACGGAGTGGATGCTGTGGACCGGGATCGGCATCACCGTGCTGGATATCGTTCTCGGCGTTGCCATCGCGTGGTTCAACTATCGGGGTGGCGCCAAGCTGGAACGCCTGCGCGCCGCCGGAGTGTTCGGCATCGCCGAGATCACCTCGATCGGTCAGACGAATGTCGAGATCAACGACCAGCCGCTGATGAAGCTCGGGCTCCGGATCCACGCCGAGGGACTCGCTCCGTTCGAGGTGTCGACGAGGAAGGTCGTGCCGCATTACCAGCAGCCGCTGCTTCACGCCCGTCGGTTGGCCGTGATGGTCGATCCCGAGTCCCAGGACTTCGAGATCGACTGGCAGGCAACCGCTTTGCTCGCCGGTTCGGTGCCGGCCAGGTTCACCTCCGAAGAGGACGGCCGGACCTACGATCTCACCGGTCAGGCGGAACCGTTGGGGGAGATCCTGCAGATCCTGGGGCGTCACGGGGTGGCGGGCAGTGGCGTGATCGATCTGCGGTCCAATCCCGCGGCCCGAGCGGAGGTCATGGAGGTCGTGCGCGGCTGGGCGGGAGTCCGGGCGGATTCGGCGAGCTCGTCTCGGATGGACCCCCCGTCGTTCACCAAGGCCGGTGGCGGGTCGGGCCGGGGTGGTGACCCGGGCCGTTCGCCGGCCGAACGGCTCGCGTCGCTGGACGAACTGCGCCGCACCGGCGCGGTCACCGAGGAGGAGTACGCGCGGGCGCGTCAGCGCATCGTCGACGATCTCTGACGCTGCGTGGATCGTCTGTAACAAAATGAATCCTCTGCCACATACGCCACTTGATTCACTCTAGTCACTCTGGTCACCACTCGATATCGATGTCGATGCCCTAGGGTCACAGCCGTGGCATTGCTGATGGTCGTCGAATTACAGTTCGTCGGTGCAGCTTTCACTACGGCCGCGTCGGCTTGCCCGCCGACGTCGAGCCCTCGCGTTCGCCCTCGCGCTCCTCGCGGTGGTCGGCGTGGTCACCATCGGGTCGGGTAACGCATCCGCGTCGGCCGCGTTCGGCAGGTTCCATGTGTCCGGCTGCGGCATGCCGAGCACCCCGGTCGACACCTGGACTCGGTGGGGCAACAGCAAAACCGTCATCGCTCTCGACGGTCTTCGCGCGACCGGTGACATCAGTGGCTGGCGTCGCGACACGCGTGTCCACCGCATCGCCGACTCCGGCGTCAACGTGATCCAACCGGTCGGAGGTCTCGCGAGCTTCTACACCGATTGGGAAGCGGCGAGCCCGGCCAACAAGGTCGGATACCGCTATCGGTGGACGTGCCGACTCGACACCATCGTGCGCGAACTCGACGCGCGCGGACTCGCAGTCGGCCCGCTGGGCAAATACGCGATCATGGGCATCTCCATGGGCGGTAACGCTGCGATGGTCTACGGGGCGTACCACCGCAAGCGCATCTCGCACGTCTTCTCGATGTCCGGCTACCTGAACCTGTCCGCGCCCACGATGCGAGAGGCTGTTCGGCTCGCGTTGATCGACGCCGGTGTCGGGGCGGGGGTCGGTCCGTTCAGCGCGGACGCCATGTGGGGACCGCCCTGGAGTGACCGGTGGACGCGCAACGATGCACTCGTCCAGCTGCCGCGGATGCGGGGGATGAAGATCCGCATCGGGTCCGGTTCGGCGACGTGGGGTCCGCACAACGCCGACGCCGTGGCCTCGGTCAAGGGCACACCGCTGGAGGTGGTGTCGCTCGCGCAGACCCGGTCGTTCGAAGTCGCGGCCGCTTTGCAGGGCATCCCGGTCACGACGGACTTTCCGTCCGTCGGGACACACGCCTGGGGGTACTGGGAGGACATGGTGTGGCGCGCCAAGAACAGCGGCTGGTTCCGCGACCGGTGACGACGACCGGTGAGGTGCGGTCTGCGCGGACGGCCGGGTGGAGTGTGACGGCGCCCGCACGGCCGACGTTCGTAAGCTGACGGTCATGCGTGTTCTGCGTCGAAGCGGCGACCCCGACCTCGCGGTCCGGATCGCGGGGGAGGCCGACCGGGGCGTACCGGTCGTCCTCGTGCACGGGATGGCATCGGACCATTCGACCTGGCGCCGGCTCGCGACGGCACTCCGCGCCCGCGGGCGTGCGGTGATCAGCGTGGACCTCCGTGGACACGGTCGCAGCGGCCGGGCCCGTGAGGTCTACCGGCTCGACGACTTCCGCGACGACCTGGCCTATGTCCTCGACACCCTCGGGATCGCGGTCGCCGACGTGGTCGGCCATTCGCTCGGTGCCCACACCGCGCTGCGAGTGGCCATGCGTGAGCCGACGAGGATCCGACGCCTGGTGCTCGAAGAGGTGCCGCCGATGCCCCGCGACGAGGCCGATCTGTCCGAGGGCATCGCCATGCGCGCCACCCTGGGCGAGCAGATTCGTGGGCTGATCGCGCTCGCGCGCAACCCCTTTCCGGTCATCCGCTACGACGGCCGGATGGGCGACCAGATCGTCGCCGAATTCGACGTCTGCGCGCCGCACTGGTGGTCGGAGCTGCCGGATGTGCAGGCCACCGCCATGGTCATCTCCGGTGGCGAGAAGAGCTTCCTGCCGCCGCGCCACCTGCGGACCCTCAGCGACGCCCTGCCGAACTCGCGGTTCGTCACCATCGAGGCGGGGCACAGCGTTCACCGCGACCGCGCCGAGGAGTTCGTCACCCACGTCGACGGGTTCCTCGGGCACTGACGCCTGCCGGCGTCATCTCCGGCTCGCTGGTTCCTGATCCGAGAGAACCGCGAAACCATTGGCCCACCACTGCTCCCTGAGGAGCGCCCGGAGCTTGCGGAGGGCGCGTCACGAAGGGTCTGCCACGAATGTCACCAAGACCCTTCGTGACGCTCGCAAGCTCGCTCCTCAGGGAGCGGGGGATGGCGCTCGTCCGGGGCGGGATGGTGCTCCTCCGGGGCGGGATGGTGCTCCTCAGGGAGCGGGGGATCGCGCTTGTCCGGGGCGGGATGGTGCTCCTCCGGGGGCGGGGGATGGTGCTCCTCAGCTCAGAGAGCGGAGCGGGTCAGGCGGGCTTGTTGTGCAGCGGTCGCGGGTCGATCCCGACCTTGCGCCATGCGTCGTAGGCCCAGGGGACGTAGAGGTACTTGAGCGGCAGGCGGTTGATCAACGGGTTGGCAGCCCGCATGAGGGCGGCGAACCGTTGGAAGTTCTTCTCGCGCCTGTCGTTCCACTCGAGGTCGCACACGTCACGCATCTGCTGGGGCAGCGTTCCGACGACAACGGTGCGGATGAAGGCGTTCAACGGAAGCGACAGGATCTTCCACACGGGCGCGGGGATCTTCTTGGGGCGGGGGAGCCCCTGCCGGATGTAACCGGTGGCGTAGACGATCGTCTTGTGCGGCACGAACCGGTCGAGCATGTCTTCCCAATACTGGACGAACTCCTCGTAGGTCTGCGGCTGCCCGCGATCGCTCACCCCGTAGAGCTGATACCAGACCTTGCTCTCCTCGAAAATCTGGACCTTCTCGGCGTAACTCAGGCGTCGGATGAAGGTGTCGGTGATGTAGAGGACCTGGTCGACGAACGTCGCGTGCGCCCAGTAGAACAACTCCGGATTGAGTGCGTGGTACCGCGATCCGTCGCTGATGGTGCCCTTGATGTCGCGGTGGAAGTCGCGCACCGTGCGCCCCCACTTCTCCGGCTCGGTGCTGTACACGGTCCGCATGACCGGGGGGCCGGTCCGCTTGGCCCGGCCGAGGAAGTCGCTGAAGATGACCGAGTGGTCGAGCACGGCCTGGCCGAGTTGTTCGATGCAGTTCTCGGTGCCGGCCAGACGCTGGAAGCCCAGCAGTCCGCGGTTGTCGCCGTAGAACTTCCACACGAGCGAGTCGGCGCCCAGACGTGGCGAGGCGACCTCGCCCGCGGTGTCCGGAGTGTCGTCGACGATCATCGGCTCTGCCTCGCGGATACCGGCGTCGAATCCCTGGTTGACTGACATGGCGGCGAGAATATCGCACTTGGAACAAATTTGGAAGGTTGTTCCAACGACGCGGGGTGATCTGTATGCGGAGAGGGAGGACGGACGATGCGGGGCAGGCAACCGGACTGGGCGCTTCCCGACGTCGAGGAGGTCCTCGCTTCCGCTGTCGCGGTGCGCCTGCCGATGCGTACGAGATTCCGCGGCCTGACCACGCGCGAGACGATGGTCTTCGCGGGGCCGGCGGGTTGGGGGGAGTTCGGTCCGTTCGTCGAGTACGACGACCCGGAGGCGGCCTCGTGGCTGCGGGCCGGCATCGAGGCCGCCTGGGTCGGCCCTCCCGCCGCGGTCCGCGACACCGTCCCGGTCAACGCGACCGTGCCCGCCATCCCCGCCGACGAGGTCGACGCATTGCTGCAGCGATACCCCGGCGCGGGAACCGCGAAGGTCAAGGTCGCCGAACCGGGGCAGACCCTCGACGACGACGTCGCCCGGGTCGCGGCGACGCGGGAGCTCATCGGCAGGGTGCGCATCGATGCGAACGGCGGCTGGACCGTCGACGAGGCCATCGCCGCCCTGCGCGCCATCGGTGAGGTCGAGTATGCCGAACAGCCCTGTCGCACAGTCGAAGAACTGGCGGCCGTGCGTCGGGCGGTCGAGGTGCCGATCGCTGCCGACGAATCCATCAGGAAGGCCGAGGACCCCTACCGTGTCGTCGCGGCCGACGCTGCTGACGTGGCGGTGGTCAAGGTCGCGCCGCTCGGCGGCATGCGCGCAACCCTCCAGCTCGCTGAGAACCTGGGACTCGACATCGTGGTCTCGAGTGCCCTCGACAGCGCGATCGGGATGGCCGCCGGCGTGGCTGCCGCGGCCGCGCTACCGCGCCTGGAGCTTGCGTGCGGGCTGGGCACCGGGTCGTTGCTCGCCGCGGATGTCGCCGCGTCCTTCCAGATGGTCGACGGCTCGGTGGGAACGCGATGGTTCGGCACCGACGCCTCGGTCGACGTGCGCGGACTCGCGGTCGAAGAAGAGCGTCAGCATTGGTGGCGCGAGCGTCTGCGGCGGTGTCACCGCCTGCTGACGATGGACGGGTCGCCCACGGGTCGCGGGCGAGGATAGGAACGCATTCTCCGATCTGTCTCAACGTGGTCTATCATGCGATGTGGGTCACATGCCGACCGTCCGTACCCGGGGCGGCCGTTGCGGGAGGGAGACGATCATGGCCTCGGTTCTGGCGACAGTGCCGGCAGCAGTCGATTCGGTCGGCGTCCCGTCTCCCGACCGCGACGGAACCCCGTTGCACGTCGGCCGGGGTCGCGGTGCCCGCGGACACCGGACCGCCGGGCTGTATTTTGACCAGATGGAGATCACGGAGATCAGACATCGCCGGCTGCACGAAGACCACTGGTCGGCACCCGAGGACTCGCTGCCCGCCACCCGTCGGCGGCGATGACCGTGGCAGGCACCGGAACCAAGGCCGACAGCGGGAATCGGACCTCGACGCGTAAGGTCCGCAACACCGCCAGCCCGGCCGACCAGGAAGCCGCGATCCTCGCGGCTGCCGGGGCGGAGTTCGCCGAGGTCGGTGTCCGCCGCGCGAACATCGACGAGGTCGCCGCGCGGGCTGGAGTGAGCCGCAGCACCTTGTACCGGCGCTTTCCGAACAAGGATGCGCTGCTCTACGCGGTGGCCAACGACGCCTACGAGACGGGCATGCAGAAACTCGAGGCCTCGGTGAAGGGGCTCGGACCCAAGGCCGCGCTGGTGGAGGCGTTCGCCGTCGGCGCCGAGTGGGTCAACTCCGATCCGCTGCTGAGCCGGATCGTCCTCACCGACTCCGAGATCAAGAGCGTCACGGCGACGATGACGTCGTTGTTCATCGACATGGTCACCGACCGGGTCGCGGCCACACTCCGCGACGAGGGTGCGCAGATGCCCGTCGAGGATCTGCTGGAAGCCGTCGAGATCCATGTGCGACTGGTGATCTCACTGCTGGAGACGCCGCCGTCGGACCCTGCTCGCAACGAACCCCAGCGCGTTCGGGATTTCGCCGCCAAGTTCCTCTCACCGATGATCTGGTGAAACCCCACCGGAGATGACGGGCCACGCCGGCCCCGTTCCTCTCGTCTGAAGTCCGCATCCACCGAAGGAGATCCAATGAGTCTGCGTGACAAGCTGTCCCGCACACCCGACCACGACGCGATCCGCGCCGCGCTACGGGACAAGGTCGTGGTCATCACCGGCGGCGCGCGTGGCATCGGATTCGAGACCGCGACCCAGCTGTCCGAGGCGGGGGCCAGGGTCGCGATCGGTGATGTGGATTCCGAGGCGGTGGGCAAGGCCGCCGCCGACCTCGGTTGCGAGGGCATCGAGGTGGACGTGACCAAACGCGAGTCCTTCGATGCGTTCCTGACCGAGGTCGAAAACCGGCTCGGACCGATCGACGTGCTCGTGAACAACGCCGGGATCATGCCGGTCGGACCGTTCCTCTCCTACGACGACACGATCATCCGCCGGACCTACGAGATCGACGTCCTGGGCGTGATCATCGGATGCCAGGAGGCGGCCCGCCGGATGGCGCCCCGCAGGACCGGCCACATCGTGAACATCGCATCGACGGCCGGGCGCATACCGACCCCCGGCCTCACCATCTACAACGGCGCCAAGGCAGCCGTCATCGAGTTCTCCGAGGCGCTGGGCGCCGAGCTGGAGCCGAAGGGCGTCGCCGTCAGCGCGGTACTCCCCACGTTCACGCGAACCGCCCTGATCTCCGGCCTGCAGACCAACAAGTTCATCCAGACCGTCGAGCCCGGCGAGGTGGCGTCGATCGTCGTGCAGACGATCGCGCGGCCGGTGGTCCGCGTCTACGCGCCCCGGTCGATGCGGTGGGCGGAGTCGGGCGCGTTGTTCCCGCAGGCGATGAAGCGGTGGTCGCGCCGGTTGACCAAGCTGGACTCGATCTTCCTGAGCCCCGACCAGCAGGCGCGCGCGGCATATTCCAGCCGGATCCGCGGTGAGAAGGTCGACACCCGGGCGCCGGGCGACAGTCTGACGCAGCCCCAGGAGAGCACGCCCCTGTCGTCGTGAAGAGGGACGGCATGGGTGCTCGGTCGGGGGTGCGGGAGGTGTCCGCCGACCGGGCGGCGAGGCGCGAGCTGCGCGAGGCACTGGACGATCTGCACGCCCTCGAGGTCGAGGCCGGACTCCGTCGGCGCCTGTCGCGGCTCCGGTGGGTCGTCGCGGTGGTGGTCCTCGTCGTCGCGCTCGTGCTCGCGGGGGTGGCGGTGACCGCGTGGCAGCGAGACCGTGAGCGGTACTCCGATGCCGAACTCCAGTCCGCGGCGGCCGACCGGGTTGCGGTGCTCATCGCCCCGGACAGCCGAGACGATCGGCGCGCCCAGCGCATCCTGGCCGGCGCCACCGGCGCCTTCTACGACGAGTTCGCCCAATCCGCCGACAGTTACACCGAATTCATCCGGGCCAACGGCACCGTCGCGCAGTCCTCTGTCGACGGCACGGGGATCTCCGTCCGGACCGGCGACACCGCCACGGTCCTCATTGCGGCCACCGTCGTCTTCACCGGTGGGGCGGCGCCGGCCGAGACCGGCGACCAGGCGCGCAGATTCCGGTTGCGGGTGCTCATCACACCGGCCGACGACACGCTGAAACTGAGTGCGGTGCAGTACCTTCCATGACGCCACCGACTCACACCCCGGGCGTCGAGCCGGTCCCGGGACGCGGAACGACCCGGCCCATCGGGGTGCGAGGTGCCGCCATCCGCCTCGCGATCGCGGCGGTTGTCCTGGTCGCGACGCTCGTCGTGGTGCTCGCCCTGTGGAACTCGCACCGTACCGGCTCCGACGTCGCGGAGAGCCGAGACCAGTTGCGAGCACAGGCGGGAACGATCGTCGCGGACGTCTTCTCGGTCGATGCGGACCGCTGGCAGCAGGACCGGACGCGGGCGCGGGAGCGGGTCGCCGACGAGTTCACCGACAGCTACGGGGCCCAGCTCGATCGGCCCCCGCCCGAGGGGACGTCGTCGGTGACCTGGCGCCCCGAGGTCGTCAGCATCGTCGCGGTCGACGCCGCGGAGGGGGAGGCGCTGCTGCGTGTCGTGGTGACAGTACGTCCGGCCGCGGGGCCGGCGACGACCGTTCAACGCACGGTCCTGGCCCGCTACGCGCGGTCGGACGACACATGGCTCCTCGCGGCGGCGGATGTGATCGGATGACCGTCCATCGGAATCTGCGGGTGCGACGATGACCGAGACCATCACCACGCGAATCGAACTCGCCCGCGCCCGGGTCGACGCGGCGACCCGACGGGCGCGCACCGCCCGGATCGTCGCCGCGCCGGCGCTCCGGGCGCGTGCGGCACGCCGGACACAGACGGTGCGCCGGACTCTCGTCGGAGCAGCGATCGCGGTGGTCGTCCTCGTTGGCGTCGCCGGCTTTCTTGCCTGGCAGATCCGCGGCCAGCAGGCGGCGACCGAGTTGCAGGACGACGTGCTCGCATCCGCCCGCGGCGCCGTCACCGTCATGCTGACCGCCGACCCGGCCGACCCCGAAGGCTACGTGACACGCGTGGCGGAGGTGAGCACCGGACCGCAGCTGAAACGGATCGACGCCGCCCGGGAGGCACTGATGACAGAGGTGGGCGGGAAACGGGGTTCGAGTGTCGGGCAAGTGATCTCGGCCGGGCTCGTCACCGATCCGTCGTCCGACGACATCGGTGGAAGCGTGGACGTGCTCGTCGTCGCCGACGCGACGAACCCGGCGCTCCTGGGCGGGTCGGGGGACGGTTCGGAGATCGACACCACCGGGGAGCGGATCACGGCGCTGATCACCATGACGCGCACCGACGGCGGCTGGAAGATCGCCGAGGCGAGGCGTCCATGACCACCGCTCACGACCGGGTCCTGCTACCGGCACGGCCGACCCGAACCCAACGCATCCGCATGCGGCTTCTCATCGCCGCATCGGCGGTATCCCTGGTGGTCGCGGCGATCGCGGGCGCCGCGACCCTGCGCCCCGATCCCGACCCGACCGAGGCGCAACGCAGCGAGATCCTCAGCGCGGCTGCGGCTGCCGTGAGTGCGCTTCTGACCTACTCGCCCGACGACCCCGCCGACCGGCGGCAGGCGACCGACGCGTTGCTGACCGACCCGCTACGCCTGGAGTACCGGAACCGCGGTACCGACGTCGTGGTTCCCGGCGTCCGTGCATCAGCGTTGTCGGTGACCGGCGAGGTCGTCGGTGCCGGACTGCAGGAGGGCGACTCGGAACGCGCCCGGGTGCTCGTCTTCGCCGACCAGCGGGTGACAGCCGGGTCCGGTTCACCGGCACCGGGTGCCGCGAGTCGTCCACCGGCCGAGACGACCTCTATCGCCCGGTGGGCACTTATGCGTAAGGTCGACGGGAATTGGCTGCTGTCCGACCTGCAACCGGTCGGCGACGTGACCCGTTGAGACACGAGATGCCCGGCCCCGGGCGGTCCGCGTGACCGCCGGCGCAGACGGGTGCTCGCGGGGTGGGATGACGAAAAGGGGACCAGAGATGAGTGCATCGAGCGCGGGTGTGGTGATCGTCGGAGCCGGACTCGGCGGAATCCGGGTCGCGGAGAACCTGCGGAACAACGGCTTCACCGATCCGATCACCCTCGTCGGAGCCGAAGCGCATCCACCGTACGACCGTCCGCCGCTGTCGAAGTCGGTGCTGCTGGGCAAGGACGACCGCGTCGATCTCAAACCCGCGGAGTTCTACGAGGACTCCGACATCACGCTGCGACTCGGTGAAGCGGTGACCGCGGTGTCACCGACGGACCGGACGATCACACTGGCCTCCGGCGCCACCGTCGCCTACGACACTCTCGTACTGGCGACCGGGCTCGATCCGCGGCCGTTTCCCGGTCTCGCAGAGAACGTCCGTGGCGCGCACGTGCTCCGCACCTACGACGACGCGGTGGCGCTGCGTCGCGAGATCGATTCCGCGAGCACCGCAGTCGTCATCGGCGCCGGCTTCATCGGATGCGAGGTGGCGGCCGGCCTCGCGGCCCGCGGACTGGCGGTCAGCCTCGTCGAACCGGCTCCGACGCCGCTCGCCGTGGCGCTGGGGGAGCGGATCGGCGCCCTGGTGTCGCGGTTGCACGTGGCCAACGGCATCGATCTGCGGACCGGGGTCGGGGTCGCGAAGATCGACGTGTCCGACGGGCGGGTCAGCGCGGTCGAACTCACCGACGGCACCACCCTGCCCGCCGACATCGTCGTCGTCGGTATCGGTTCGACCCCGGTGACCGGGTACCTGGACGGGTCGGGTATCGAGTTCGCCGCACGCGAGGTGGGGGGCGGAATCGCCTGTGATGCAACCGGACACACCAGCGCTGAGAGCGTCTACGCCCTCGGTGACGTGGCGAACTGGCTCGACGAGGACGGGCGGCCGAAACGCGTCGAGCACTGGAACCACACGGTCGAGCAGGCCTCGGTCGTCGCGCACCAGATCACCGGTGGCGACGCGGTCACCGCGTCGGTCGCCTATTTCTGGAGCGACCAGTTCGACGTCAAGATCCAGGTACTCGGCTCCCCGCGCGCCGATGACGAGGTCCACGTCGTCGACGACGACGGGAAGAAGTTCGTTGCCTACTACAGCCGGGACGGCGTGCTCACCGGGGTGGTGGGCGCCGGCAAGGTGGGTGCCGTGATGAAGACCCGGCCGAAGCTGCAGACCCCCACTCCCGTGGCGGATCTGCTGTAGTGACGCAGTGACGGATACGCCCACCGCTACGCGGGTGCGCGACGCCGCGGCCGAGGTGGCCGACCCGCAGCTCGCGCTCGGCCAGGCTGCGTTCTTCCAGGCCCGACCGGGGGGATACGGGGAGGGTGACGAATTCCTCGGAATCCGTGTACCGGTACAACGGAAGCTCGCGAAGGGGTTCCGCGGCATCGCGTCGGATCAGGTCGTCGACTTGCTCGACTCACCGATCCACGAGCATCGCCTGATCGCATTGTTCCTCCTGCGTGAGGAGTTCGAACGCGAGCTACGCCGCGGCGGCGACGGCAAGGGTTGGGTCGACCTCTACCTCGACGCCGTGCGCCGCGGCCGGGTGAACAACTGGGATCTCGTCGACTCGTCCGCCGATCCCGTCCTCGGCGAATACTGCTGGCGCAGCGGCGAACTCGATCTCGTCCTGCAACACGCGCGGGACGACGATCTGTGGCGGCGCCGGGTGGGGGTGATCGCGACCTTCGCCTTCATCAAGCACGGCGACCCGGCGGCACTGCTCGCGGTGGCGCCGCTCGTCCGCGACGACCGACGGGGTCTCATCCAGAAGGCATTCGGCTGGATGCTGCGGGAGGTCGGCAAACGAGTCGACGAGAGCGTCCTGCTCGGCTACCTGGACGACAACGCTGCCCGGATGGGCCGCACCGCACTGTCATACGCGCTCGAACACCGGACCCCGGAGGAGCGTGCCCACTACCGCGCCCTCCGGGATCTGTGACGACAGGGTCAGCCCTCGCGTGCGACCTTCGCAGCGGCCCAGATCATCGGGAACTGGAACGGCAACCGGGCCAGCGCGACGATCTTGTAGGGCAGCGGCCGGTCCCACCACAGCCGGACCATGTTGATGTTGGCGGGGTAGACGGCGAGGAACAGCAGCACCGACGCCGCGCCGGCGGCGCGTCGGGTCTTCGGAGCGAGAAGTGCCGCGCCCAAACCGATCTCGGCAACACCGGAAGCGTAGGTCAGCGTGCGGGGGTCGCCGGGGATCTCCTCCGGGATGATCTCGTCGAACGGTTTGGGTGCCACGAAGTGGAGCACTCCGATGCTGATGAGCATCGCGGCGAGGCCACGGGCGAGCTGGACGGGGTCGAGCCGGGAACCGCGGATGGTGCTCACGTCGTCGTTCTCCTTCGATGGACCGGTGACTGCACGAACTCGAACCACTCTCTCAGAATTCGACCTTCAGCGTGTCCGATGTCGGATGCGCCTGACAGCCGAGGATGTACCCGTCCTCGATGTCCTCGGGGTCGAGCGCGCCGGCGTTGTCCATGTCGACGCTGCCCTCGGTGAGAGTGCAGGCGCACGAACCGCACTCACCCTCCTGGCAGGAATACGGGGCATCGAGTCCGGCGGCGAGCATGATGTCGACGAGAGTTCGTGAGCGAGGCCAGGTCAGGGTGTGGGTCTCACCGTCGAGCTCCACCTCGACGGTGGCGGCACCCGCCTGCTCCTCCTCACTCACCTCGCCGAGTTCGACGTCGGCGAACGGGTCGCCGGACAGCGAGTTGTAGACCTCGGTGTGGACGTTGTGGTGCGGGAAGTTCGCGTCCGACAGACCCTTGTGGACGGCATCCATGAACGGGCCCGGTCCGCACATGTAGGCGACGTGCGACGTCGCGTAGGGCGCGAAAGCCGTTGCCAGAGCGGCCGCACTCGGCAGACCCTGGAGTGATTCGAGCCAGTGGACGAGGGTGAGCCGATTTGGGTGGGCGGCCAGGAGTTCTCGGAGTTCGGCGGCGAAGATCACGTCGGCGACGTCCCGGTTGGCATAGAAGAAGACGATCGGTGCGTCGCCCTTCTCGAGGGCCGCCTTGAGGATCGACATCACCGGCGTGACACCGCTGCCGGCCGCGATGAGCAGCAATGGGGTGTCATAGGACTTCGGGGTGAACACGCCCGATGGCGGCAGCACCTCGACCTGGGTGCCGGGGGAGAGGTTGTCGCACACCCAGTTGGATCCGTAGCCGTCGGCGGTGCGCTTCACGGTCACCTTGGGCTGCGGGTCGGTGAACGGCGACGACGCGAGGGAGTAGCAGCGCGCGACCGAACCAGTCTGCTCGCTCGGAATCCGTAGCGTGAGGAACTGCCCCGGTTTGTAATCGGTGAACGGCTTCGGCGAGGCCTCGGGTAGTTCGAAGGCGATGGACTTGGCCTCGGCCGTCTCGTCGATCACCTCGGACACCGTGAGGATCACGCTGCGTGAACCGTGAGGGGTCAGGTCAGACATGTGCGCAGTCTCCGCCGTCGAGGACCGGCACCCCGGCCCAAATTAGAACACGTTCTACTTCAGCCTAGCGCAACGACCGGTGTTCCCACGAGGGGCTTGCGGTCGATCACTTGCGGCCGTTGCCAGCGTAGTCACGCCAGGGCGGCCACGCCGTCGGCCACGGTGCGCGCGCCGGACTCGATGAGCGTCTCCAGGTCGGCATCGGGGTCGTCGAGCCATTTCTCGTACGCGGCGAGGGCGGCACCGAGGCACAGCCAGCCGATGGTCTGCGGCAGGTGATCGCGGACATCGACGCCCAGCCGGGTCGCGCAGAACTCGGCGATGACCTGACGCCAGTCGGCATAGACGATCATCGAATGTGCCTGCAGCGCAGGCACCCCGAGGAGGAGGGACATACGTCGGCGATGGTTGTCGAGTTCCTCGGCGGGCACCCGGTTGAACGAGACGAGGGCGTCGACGAGGGCCTGCGCCATCGGCGTCTCGGGCGGGATGCCGGCGAGGAGAGTGCGTAGTTCGAGGAGATGGTCGTCGAACTCGCCCCAGGGGATCTCGTTCTTCGACGAGTAATACCGGAACAGTGTGCGCCGGGCTATCCCGGCCGCCTCGGCGATGTCGTCGACGCTGGTGTCCTCGAAGCCCTGGGTGGTGAAGAGGCGGATCGCGAGTGCGCTGATCTGCGCACGCGACGTGATGGGGCGCCGGCCCGGCGGGGTACGTGCGGGCTCGTCACCGCGCATCTTCGTGGTCATCGGGACCTCAGCCTATGGGACCGGTGTCGTCCGGATCGACAGAACCGTCCACCTGGCCATTCGGGCAGTTCGCTCGCGAACGCTGGATTTCTGCACCGAGTGCCACTAGAGTCTGTCGTGATCCACATCACTAACCCACCAACCAGGAGGTATGGATCATGGCAGATCAGTCCGCTGCGACCAGTCACAGCTCGAACGACACCGAACTCCTCGCCGAGTCACTCGTCGAAGAGGTCTCGATCGACGGGATGTGCGGGGTCTACTGATGTCAGCCCCGACATCGAATCCGATCTCCGGCGACCGTTCCGCGGTCGCCGGGGTCCGGTTCGACACCCCAGCCGAGGCGCCCGGTTTCGACACGCTCGAGCCGTGGCGGCTCAATCCGAAGGTCGCTCTGCGGCCGGAACCGTTCGGCGCGCTGCTGTACCACTTCGGTACGCGCAAGCTGTCGTTCCTCAAGAACCTCACCGTCGTCGGCATCGTGCAATCACTCGCCGACCACGACTCGGCGGAGGCCGCCCTCCTCGCCGCCGGGATCTCGCCCGCCCAACGTCCCCTGTACCTGCAGGCGCTCACCGCCCTCGCCGACAGCGGCATGATCGTGCCCCGCTCCTGAGCGATCAGGCCCGACGTCCCGGCCCGGACGTCCCAGTCCCGAACCGACAGCCCCGAATGCAAGGACCTCAACGATGACGACCATCGAGATGCCGCCCACAGCAACCGAATTCGCGAGTGCACTCCGGGCGCCCGCACCGACCGCCGGCGAGGTGCCGAAGGTCGGCCGGCTCGTCGACCAGTTCGAGAAGGGTCTCGACGCGCCCATCTGCCTCACCTGGGAACTGACCTATGCGTGCAACCTCGCGTGCGTGCACTGCCTGTCGTCGTCGGGCAAACGCGATCCCCGCGAGCTGTCCACCGAACAGTGCAAGGCGATCATCGACGAGTTGCAGCGGATGCAGGTCTTCTACGTCAACATCGGCGGCGGCGAACCGACCGTTCGCCCGGACTTCTGGGAGCTCGTCGACTACGCCACCAGCCATCAGGTGGGGGTGAAGTTCTCCACCAACGGCCTGCGCATCGACAAGAAGGTGGCCGCGAGACTCGCGGCGTCGGATTATGTCGACGTCCAGATCTCGCTGGACGGGGCGACCGCGGAGGTCAACGACGCGGTCCGCGGTCCGGGTTCGTTCGACATGGCCGTCCGTGCGCTGGAGAACCTGGCAGAGGCGGGTTTCGCCGACGCCAAGATCAGCGTCGTCATGACGCGACAGAACGTCGCGCAACTCGACGAGTTCAAGGCGCTCGCCGACCGCTACAACGCCACGCTGCGCATCACCCGGTTGCGTCCCTCCGGCCGGGGCGCCGACGTGTGGGATGACCTGCATCCGTTGCCGCACCAGCAGCGCGAACTCTACGACTGGCTTGTCGCACACGGTGATCGAGTGCTGACGGGTGACTCGTTCTTCCATCTGTCGGCGTTCGGTTCCGATTCCGGCGGCGGCCTCCCCGGCCTCAATCTGTGTGGTGCGGGACGCGTGGTCTGCCTCATCGACCCGGTCGGTGACGTGTACGCGTGCCCGTTCGCGATCCACGAGAACTTCCTCGCCGGGAACATCCTGTCCGACGGCGGTTTCCAGGAGATCTGGCAGCGGTCGGACCTGTTCACCGAATTGCGCGAACCGCAGAACGCCGGCGCCTGCACGAAGTGTGCGCATTTCGACGCCTGCCGCGGCGGGTGCATGGCCGCGAAGTTCTTCACCGGCCTCCCGCTCGCCGGCCCGGACCCGGAGTGCGTGCAGGGTTACGGTGAGGAACTCCTCGCCGGCGACCGCACGAAACCGACCGCCAACAAGGACCATTCACGCGGCACGCCGCTGACCCTGATGACCCGGCGGCCCGACGGCGACCTGACCCCGGTGGCCTCGCGTCCCACCAAGTCCTGTGACGAGAACCCGCTCGCCGGGTTCACCCCCGCCGCGCGGTAGATCGCCCGCGGTACACCACGGGGCGCGCCGTCGTCGGAACCGGCGCCCCGTCTCCATGAGAGCCAACCGGTCTCCATGGATGGATCAATGAGTAGGAAGAACATGTCTGCCAACCCCTGGGCCCGAAATCCCTGGTTCGAGACCGTCACCGAGGCGCAGCGCCGGGCCAAGAAGCGGCTGCCCAAATCGGTGTACTCGTCGCTGGTCGCCGGTACGCAGGCCGGTGTCACCGTCGACGACAACGTCCGCGCGTTCTCCGAACTGGGCTGGGCGCCGCACGTCGTCGGTGTGCAGTCCGACCGCGAGATGACGACAACGGTGATGGGGCAAGAGATCTCGTTCCCGGTGATGATCTCGCCGACCGGCGTGCAGGCCGTCGACCCGGAGGGTGAAGTCGCCGTCGCCCGCGCCGCCGCGGCCCGCGGAACGGCGATGGGGCTGTCGAGCTTCGCCTCGCACGCGGTCGAGGAGGTCACCGCGGTCAATGACAAGGTGTTCTTCCAGATCTACTGGCTGGGCAGCCGCGAGGAGATCCTCGCGCGAGCCGAGCGCGCGAAGGCGGCCGGCGCGAAGGGGCTGATCGTCACGACCGACTGGGTCTTCAACGTCGGACGCGACTGGGGCAGCCCCGAGATCCCCGAGAAGGTCGACCTCAAGGCGCTTCTCCGTCTGGGGCCGGAGATCGCGGTCAAGCCGAGGTACGCACTCGATTGGGTCAAGGGCGGGAAGATCAACATCCCCGACCTGACCGCGCCGAACCTCACACCGCAGGGGGTGCCCGGGCCGACGTTCTTCGGGGCCTACGGGTCCTGGATGAACACGCCGCCGCCCACCTGGGAGGACCTGAAGTGGTTGCGCGAGCAGTGGGATGGCCCCTTCATGGTCAAGGGCATCACCCGTCTCGACGACGCGAAGCGGGCAGTGGACATCGGCGCGACGGCACTGTCGGTGTCCAACCACGGGGGCAACAATCTCGACGGCACGCCGGCGACGATCCGCCTCCTTCCCGACATCGCGGCCGCGGTGGGCAACGACATCGAGGTCCTGCTCGACGGCGGGATCCGTCGCGGCAGTGACGTCGCCAAAGCGCTCGCACTCGGTGCCCGCGCGGTCATGATCGGCCGTGCGTACCTCTGGGGTCTAGCCGCCAACGGCCAGGCCGGTGTCGAGAACGTGCTGGACCTCATGCGCATGGGACTCGACGGCGTGCTGATGGGTCTCGGCCACAAGAGCGTGCACGAGCTCTCGGCCGCCGACCTCGTCGTACCCGACGGCTTCACCCGCGCGTTCGGGCACGCCTGAACCGTTCGTCGGGCCCCGGCGAACACTGGGGAGCAGAACTAGAACGTGTTACAGTTCTGCCATGGGACAGTTCGACGGCAAGGTCGTCTACATCACCGGCATCGCCCGAGGTCAAGGTCGCAATCATGCGATCCGGTTCGCCCGTGAGGGGGCCGCGATCGTCGGCCTCGACATCGCGGGTCCGATCATCGACCACGCGACCTACCCCGCGGCCACGGCCGACGACCTCGCCGAGACGATTCGTCTCGTCGAGGGCGTCGGCGGCAAGATCCTTGCACGGCAGGGAGATACGCGCGATCTTGCTTTCCAGCAGCAGCTCGTGGCCGACGCCGTCGAGCAGTTCGGTCGGCTCGACCACGTCGTCGCCAACGCCGGGGTGCTGACCTGGGGCAAGGTCTGGGAGCTCAGCGAAGAGCAGTTCACCGACGTCGTCGACATCAACCTCGTCGGCGCGTGGAAGACGCTGAAGGCCACCATTCCGGAGATGCTCGAGGCGGGCAACGGGGGCTCGATCACCGTCATCAGTTCCGTCGCGGGGCTGAAGGCGATGCCGCTGCAGGCGTCGTACTCGGCGTCGAAGTACGGACTCGTCGGACTGACCCAGACGACCGCGAAAGAGCTCGGTCACCATCGCATCCGGGTGAACAGCGTGCACCCGTACGCGGTCGACACCCCGATGGGTGTGGCTGACACCGAGGCCCACCGGATCTTCGGAATCCCCTGGGTCAACCCGCATTTCACGTCGATCCTCGACTACCATCCGGTCGCCGCGCTCGACGAGATCTCCGACGCCGTCCTCTACCTCGCGTCCGACAGTGCCAAGGGGATCACCGCGGCCGAGTTCCAGATCGACATGGGGCATTCGAAGGTCTGACGCCGCGCGGCCGCGGAAGAACCCTTGCGTTCGAGGGCGAGTGGCCGATTCAT
>NZ_JAMBDT010000010.1:0-77725 GCF_025143765.1 Gordonia sp. p3-SID1431 | reverse complement strand
TCCGAGACACACCACTAGGCCCGCGCCGAGTGGATCGCGGCGATCCCACCGGTCATGTTCTCCCACCGCACCCCGGTGAACCCGGCGTCGCGGATGAGGTCGCCCAGCGCGAACTGGTCCGGCCACGCCCGGATCGACTCGGCGAGATAGACATACGCGGCCGGGCTGCTCGACACCTTGGTCGCGACCGCGGGCAGCGCCTTCATCAGGTACTCCATGTACACCGTGCGGAACGGCTTCAGCGTCGGCGTGGAGAACTCGCAGATCACCAGACGTCCGCCGGGCTTGAGTACCCGACGGAGCTCGGCGAGCGCCGTCGGGACGTCGTTGACGTTGCGCAGACCGAAGGAGATGGTGGCGGCGTCGAACGAATCGTCGGCGAACGGGAGCGACAGGGCGTCGGCGGCGACCTTCGGCACGTCCCGATGCGCACCGGCCTTGAGCATGCCGAGCGAGAAGTCCGCGGCGATGCAGTGCGCCCCCGAGGAGGCGAGTTCGACGGTCGACACCGCGGTGCCCGCCGCGAGGTCGAGGACGACGTCGCCCGGACGCAGGTCGAGTGCCCTACGAGTCTTCTTGCGCCAGCCGCGATCCCGGCCGAACGACAGGACCGTGTTGGTGAGGTCGTAGCGGCGTGCGACGCCGTCGAACATGGCCGCGACCTCGGCCGGGTCCTTCTCCAGACTTGCCCGGCCGACACTCCGGCCCAGACCCGCTCGTTCCGGTGGTGTCGCGCCCGTCGATGACATGCCGATCACGCTACCGGTCGTTCGGGCCAGGACCGCCGTGAGGTGCGTCGTCTCGCCGGGCGGTCGGCCGCGACCTCAGGCGGGCCGCCCCACCTCGGTGACGACTCCGCGGCCCGTCACGCGCGCGTAGTGGCCGACGAGCTCCGCGCACACCGACGGCCAGGTGCGCGCACGCACGGCCTGTACCGCGGCTCGGCCGAACGCCGCCCGGACCGACTCGTCGTGCAGGGATTCGACGATCGCGGGCAGCTCCTCGGCGAAGCGTCCGACCGCCAGCAGATATCCGGTCCGGAACGCCGACACCAGGTCGCGGGGGCCGCCCGCGTCGGGGCCGATCACGGGCAGACCGCTGGCCATCGCCTCCTGGATGGCCTGACAGAACGTCTCGTGTTCGCCGGCGTGCACGAAGACGTCGAAGCTCGCGTACGCGCGGGCCAGCGCCTCCCCGCGCAGTTCGCCGGTGAACACCGCATCCGGCATCGCGCGCTGGAGCCGGTCCCGCTCGGGGCCGTCCCCGACGATCACCAACTGCACACGCGGGTTCCCCGACAGTCCGGCCAGGCGCTCGACGTGCTTCTCCGGCGCGAGCCGACCCACGAACCCGACCACCAGTGCGTCGCGGGCGGCACCCAGCCAGTCCGCGCGCAGCGACGGGTCGCGCTTGTCCGGCGAGAAGAGTCCGACGTCGACGCCGCGACCCCAGCGCGCGAGTCGCGGTATGCCGTGGGCGGCGAGGACCTCCAGCGTCGCGGTCGACGGCGCGAGGGTGAGGTCGCACATCTCGTGCAGCCGGCGTGTGTAGCGCCAGGCCAGCTTCTCCACCGCGCCCAGCCGGTACGCTGCCGCAAACCCGGCGACGTCGGTCTGGAACACGGCGACCACGGGCACGCCGAGCGCCCGGGCAGCGACTGCGCCCGCGGCACCCACCACGAACGGTGACGCCAGGTGGACGACATCCGGTTCGAAGTCGCGCAGGGTGCGGTACAGCAGCGGCGACGGCACTCCCACCGGGAGCGAGGTCACCCGCGGCACCTGCACCGCGGGCAGCAGGTGCACCGGGGTCCGGCGGCCGACCATCCGCGGCCCGCCCGGCACGCCGCGCGGGGTGTCGGGTGCGATGACGACGGCGGTGTGGCCGGTGGACTCGAGATGGTCGACAACCCGGAGGACGGAATTGACCACCCCGTTCATCTGGGGCAGGAAGCTCTCGGCGACGATCGCGACGCGCATGATCGCGATCGTCCCCCGCAGAATTGACCGGACCACACGGCGCACGTGTCGGCCCACCCAATTCAGGATGAACGGTGCGTTGCCCCGGCCACCGGGCAGAGTGGAGGGGTGGCCGACACCCACCTCCTGCTGCTGAGTCGCTGGCTCACCCCGGTCCCGCAGTTCCTCGCCCCGTTGACCGGGCCGGGCTGCCGCATCGGCTACGTCCCCACCGCGTCGTCGATCTATACCGATCACGCGTGGCTCGACCTCGAGCGGGACACCCTTCGGCAGCAGGGTTTCGAGGTGACCGACCTCGATCCAGAACTGACCGGGTCAGCCGTCTTCACCCGGGAGCTCGCCGGGGTCGACGCGGTGTTCGTCGCCGGCGGCAACACCTTCCACCTGCTCGGGGCGCTGCGCCTGGCGGGTGCCGACCGCACCCTCGTCGACGCGGTCCGCGCCGGCCTCCCCTACATCGGGGTCAGCGCGGGCGCCGCGGTTGTCGGCCCCGACATCGCTCCCCTGGCGCTGCTCGACGATCCCGCCGAGGCCGCACCCCTGACCTCGACCGCGGGCCTCGGCCTCATCGACACCACGGTGATCCCGCACGCGGAGGGCACCGTCGGGGGTCGCGGACCGATCGAGGCGACGAGGCAACGGTTCGGCGCCGAGCACCGGCTGCACTTCCTGACCGACGCCGAGGCGATCGTCGTCGCCGGCGGAGACCTCAGGGTGATCCCGGGCTGACGGTCTCGTCCCGGTCGGCCGCGGCCGGGTCCCGTTCTGCCGCGTCGCTGCCGGAGTCCTCGGCGTCGGAGTCCTCGGCGACAGCATCGTCGGCGGTGCCGCGGCGGGCCCAGCGGCGACTGGACTCCGCGACCCCGACCATCAGCAGGCCGATCACGAGCCACGCTCCGACCATCACCGACAGGGCGGGGATGATCGACAGCACCGCTGTGCGGCCGGTCGGGCGGGCGAGATCCGGGTTGTAGACCGCGTAGTCGACGCTGATGCGCTGTCCCTCGCTCAGCTCGGTCGGATACAGCAGCCCGAAGCGGGGACTGTGGAACGAGCCGTCGGGTGTCTGGAAATTCACCGCGGCGTGCAGGCTGTCCACGGACACGACCTCGGCCATCACGGTCGCCTTGCTGGCCTCGATCGTCGCATCGTTCTTGAAACAACTGGCGATGAGTGTCATCGCCATGAAGGTGATCGTCACGCCGACGACGAGCAGGCCGAGCTGCACGCGTCGCTGGATCACCGGATTCATGCCGTTCAGACTAGCGGGCACCGATCCGCCGGTGGCCGGACCGACCGGTCGCGCACCGCCGGGACGCACCGACAGCCCTACCGCAGTCGCGCTGCGATCGCCGCGTGCACGGATCGCAGCCGTTCGCGGTCGGTGGCGACCTCGACGACCTCGATCCCGCCGGGAGCAGGATCCTCGGCGAGCACCGCGCCGAGCTCACCGACCCCGACCCGACGATGCGGGATGTGGAAACCCGCGCACATCGACGCGATGTCGGTCCGATGCGGGGTCCCGAAGACCCGCTCGTAGGCCCCGGCGTACAGCCCGGTGTTGTAGCGCGGGTCGCCCTGTTCGAGCAGACCGAAGATCCCGCCGCCGTCGTCGTTGGCGACCACGATCCGCAGCGACGACGGGCGCGGCTCGCCCGGGCCGATGACCAGACCGGTCGCGTCGTGCACGAAGGTCAGGTCGCCCATCAGGGCGATGGTCCGCGCGCCGGCCTGATCCCGGTCACGTGCCATGGCGGCACCGATCGCCGTCGAATTGGTCCCGTCGATACCCGCGACCCCGCGGTTCGAGAGGACCCGCACCCCGTCGGTGATCCGGCCGGCCAGGGCGATGTCCCGGATGGGGTTGCTGGCGCCGACGACGAGTTGGTCGCCGGCGGCCATGGCGTCGCTGACCGCCCGTGCGACGTGGAGCCCGGTGGCCGGGCCCGGCTCGTCGAGTTCGGCGGTGACGGCGAAGGCCGCCCGCTCCTGTACCGCCGCGCACTCCTTGAGCCAGTCCTCGCGCGGCTCGCCGACGACCTCGATCCGGGTGCCGGTCGCGTAGACGTTGCCGGAGACGTCGGGCCAGCGCGGACCGGTGGTCAGCGCGTAGACGCGGACCTCGGGGTCGGCGAGCAGGCGGGACACCCCGCGGTGCAGCGTCGGCCGACCGCAGATGATCGCCTGCTGGGGCCGGACGGAGTTCAGGCCCAGCGGATGCAGCGGCGTCACCGGCCGCGGTGCCGTCGGTTCGGCGACCGTGGGGATCCCGGCAAGCCCCGGATGGACACCCGACCCGTGCCCCGACACGACCACGGTGTCCAGGGACAGGTCGATGGGCAGCGGGACGTCGAGCTTGCCGACCGGCGCCTGCGTCCAGGGCAGTCCGCCGGGCCGTCCGGAGAAGGAGCCGAGGTCGGTCGACGGGTCGGGGCCGGCGAGTTCGTCCGGGTCGGGGACCAGCGGTTCGCGCAGCGGGATGTCGAACTGCACCGGGCCGGCGTTGCCGGTACGCGCGCCCCGGGCGGCGGCGAGCACGCGACCGACCGCCGACCGCCACTGGCTGTTGGTGTCGAGATCCTGTTCGGCGAGGCCCAGACTGATCGCCGCACGCACCTGGGTCCCGAAGATGCCGAACTGTTCGACGGTCTGGTTGGCGCCGGAACCGAGCAGCTCGTACGGCCGGTTGGCGCTGACGACGACCAGGGGCACCCGCGCATAGTTGGCCTCGAAGACCGCCGGTCCCATGTTCGCCACGGCGGTGCCGCTGGTCATCACGATGGGGACGGGCTGTCCAGACGACACCGCGAGCCCCAGAGCCAGATAACCCGCCGAGCGCTCGTCGATCCGCACGTGCAGACGCAATCGCCCGGCGGCGTCGGCGGCGTGGAGGGCGAAGGCGAGCGGCGCGTTGCGCGACCCCGGACACAGCACGGCCTCGCGGACACCGCCGCGGATCATCTCGTCGACGATGACCCGGGCCTGCAGTGTGGACGGGTTGGGCCCGGGGGCGTTCTGGGCCGGTCGGTTCATCCCACAAGCCTAGTGCTCTCCCGAGTCCACACATCGCGGCGGGGAGCGGGGTTACCCTCGTCACGTGGGCTTTTACGACGATCGAGTCCTGCCGCACCTCATCGAGCGCACCTGCGGCATGGCGGCGTTGACCCCGCTGCGCGCGCGGGCCTGCGCGTCGTTGTCCGGCCGGATGATCGAGATCGGCTTCGGCTCGGGCCTCAACGTCGGCGTCTACCCGGCCGGGCTCACCGAGGTCGCGGCCGTCGAACCGTCGACCGTCGGATGGTCGATGGCCGCCGACCGCGTCGCCACCTCCCCGGTGCCCATCGAACGTGCCGGACTCGACGGCCAACGACTGCCGTTCGACGACGACTCGTTCGACGCCGCGCTCACCACCTTCACCCTGTGCACCATCCCCGACCACCAGGCGGCGCTCGCCGAACTCCGCCGCGTGCTGCGTCCGGACGGACAACTCGGATTCCTCGAACACGGTTCCGCCCCCGACGCCCGCGTCCGGCGGTGGCAGCGCCGACTCGAACCGATCCAGAAACGCGTCGCAGGCGGCTGCCATCTCACCCGCGACGTACGCGCCGAGCTCACTGCCGCCGGCTTCGCACTCGGGCCGGTCGATGCGTTCTATCAGCCCGGCGTACCGAAGCCGTTCGGCGCGCTGACCGTCGGGACCGCCCGGCCGGTCTGAGGTCCCGCTCACTCCGCTCCCGGCGGCGACATTCGCCCCGCTCGCTCCGCTCCCGGCGGCGGGCCTACTGTGGAGCCAGTGCGTCGCTGGACAGTGCTGGTACTCCTCACCGCGGTCGCGACGCTCGTTCTGGAGCTCCTCGAGGTCGACGCCGCCGCCCTGTTCGCGGGGCTCGTGGTCGCGGGTGCCCTCGCGATCGCCGGGCGCGCGCCCGGCCGGACGAACACCGACGCCGACGAATCCGACGACCCGATCGTCCCGCGATGGGCGTTCGTGGCGTCGCAGGGTGTCCTCGGCGTCTTCATCGGCACGATGGCCGAGCCCGAGACCGTCGGCGGACTCGGGTCGTCGTGGTTCCCGGTACTCGTCATCGGCCTGGGGACACTGGTCATCTCGATCGCCTGCGGCGCCCTGCTCGGGCTGCACCGAGACGTCGACTCCCTGACCGGCTCGCTGGCACTCGTCGCGGGCGGCGCGTCCGGGCTGGTGGCGCTGACCCGCGAGTTCGGCGGCGACGAACGGATGGTCGCGGTCATCCAGTACCTGCGCGTCGCGCTGGTCACCGTCACCATCCCCGTGGTCGCCTCGCTCGTGTTCGGTGCCGAAAGCGGAGCCGTCGCACCGGGACCCGACGCCTGGTCGGCGGAAACTCTGCAGAATCAGGGCTGGGGACTGTTGCTGCTGGCGGTGTGCCTGGGCGTCGGGATCCCGCTCGGCCGGTTGCTGCGCATGCCCGCAGCCGGTCTGCTGGGTCCGCTGGCGCTGGCCACCGCGGCCGAGCTGACCGGGATCGCCGGTTCCGCCGAGGTGTCCCCCGCACTGCTGGCGGTCGCCTACGCGGTGATCGGCTGGCAGGCGGGCCTCGGATTCACCATGCCGCGGTTGCGTGCGATCGGCCGTGTCCTGCCGCTGGCGCTCGTGCTGATCCTTGTCATCGGCGCCGGCTGCGCCCTGCTGGGCGTCGTGCTGTCCGCGTGGACCGGCGAGTCGATGTTCGACTGCTATCTCGCGACCACTCCGGGCGGGATCTACGCCGTCCTCGCCGCCGCCACCGGGGCGGGCGGGAACGTCGCGTTCGTCGTGGCCGCCCAGATCCTGCGCGTCCTGCTCATGCTGTTCGTGGCGCCCTTCGCCGCGCGCCTCGCCGCTCGGCGGGCGTCGTGACCGTCTCGCCCGACTCAACGGTTACGTGTGACCCCGGTCCCACGTAAGGTCGGGAAGATGAGCGGGGAATCGAACACCGACACGACATCATCCACCTCCCACGGCCGCGAATTCGACGTCGTGGTCTACGGCGCCAGCGGCTTCGTCGGCGAACTCACGGCACGGTATCTGGCCGACCACGCGCCGATCGGTACGAAGATCGCGTTGGCGGGCCGCAATGAGTCGAAGCTGACCGACGCCCGCAAGCGGCTGCCGTTGCGCGCACACGACTGGCCGCTGATCATCGCCGACGCGGAATCACCCGCGGCGCTCGACGCGATGGTCGCGCGCACCCAGGTCGTCTGCACCACCGTCGGCCCCTACCTCAAGTACGGCGAGGCCCTCATCGTGGCGGCGGCCACCGCCGGCACCGATTACGTCGACCTCACCGGCGAGGTGCCGTTCGTGCGGTACGCGATCGACAAGGTCCATGACGTCGCCGCCGCCTCGGGGGCCCGCATCGTGCCCTCCTGCGGCTTCGACTCCGTGCCCTCCGACATCACCACCTACGCGCTGCATCGAAAGGTCTCCGACGACGCCGCCGGCGAGATGACCGACACGACCCTCGTCGTCGCGTCCTTCCGCGGCGGGATCTCCGGCGGAACGATCGACTCGATGCGGGTCATCGCCGAGGAGGCCCGCAACGCCCAGTCCCGACGGCTCATGCTCAACCCGCAGGCCCTCTCGGGCGGCCCCGGCGAGGTCCCGCGGGTCAGCCTGTCCGACGAACCGAGCGACCTGTCCATCATCAACGCCAAGAAGGTCGACCCGTCGCTGCGCGGCACCCTCGCGCCCTTCTTCATGGCCGCCCACAACACCCGGATCGTGCGGCGCTCGAATGCGTTGCTGGACAACGCTTACGGCAAGGACTTCCACTACGCGGAGACGATGAGCGTCGGCGGCGTCCCCGCGGTGTCGACCCTGATCGCCGGCGCCGTCGCGGTCGGCACCGGCGCGTTCATGGGAGCGATGAGTTTCGGCCCCACGCGACGTGTCCTCGACCGCGTGTTGCCGAAGCCCGGTGACGGACCCAGCGAAAAGGCGCGCGAGAACGGTTATTTCGTGGTCGACACGTTCACGCGGACGACCACCGGACGACGCTACAAGGCCCGGATGCGCGCCCAGGGCGATCCCGGTTACAAGGCCACCGCGGTGATGCTCGCCGAGAGCGCGCTGGCATTGGCCCTCGACCGCGACCACCTGCCCAAGCGGGCCGGAGTGCTGACGACCGCCGTGGCGATGGGCGACGCTCTCATCGACCGTCTCCGCAACGCCGGGTTCAGCATCGACGCCACCGAGCTCACCGACTGACCCTGACCCGACCCCGCCCGATCGCGTCGTTCGACCCTCCGGCAGCCACGCCGGCGCAGACCGGACCCACTCCGGCACAGTCGAACTCGCGGTCGGGCGGCGTCGTCTTCGGGCCCCGGAAAAATCTGGCACTCTCACCTCCAGAGTGCTAGACGAGTGCCGGATCCGGTGCTATCTTCGTTGGCAGTACAGCGATGAACTGCTCGTCTAACGGGTGGCGAGCAGCCTTGAGAATCAGGAGGTGAACTGCTGTGCTTCGTTTCGATCCCTTTTCCGACATGGATGCCTGGACCCGAGGCATGATGACCGGTTCAGCGGCCGGAACTGCCCGCACTCCCCGCTTCATGCCCCTGGACCTGTACAAGGTCGAGGACCACTACCTGCTCATCGCCGATCTGCCCGGCGCCGATCCCGGTTCCATCGACGTCAGCGTCGACAACGGGGTCCTCACCCTCTCCGCCCAGCGGAGCACGCCGTCCGACGAGGGCGTGCAGTGGCTGACGAGCGAACGATTCTCCGGAACCTACCGCCGCCAACTGACTCTCGGCGACGCCATCGACAGCGCGGCCATCTCGGCGCGCTACGACAACGGCGTTCTCACCGTGACCATCCCGGTCGCCGAGAAGGCCAAGCCGCGGCGGATCGAGGTGGAGTCGGCCGGCCGACCACAGGCGATCGAGACCAGTACGGTCACATGAGCCGATCGTCAACGACCGCAACACTTCTGAAGAAACAACCGCATTTCGAACGGGAGGTGCCATCGACGACGAATCATTCCGCTCACTAGTCCGAACAAACCGCAGAACTGTTGATCTGTCGGGTAGAGAGGCGCTGTCTCTCTCTGCTCCCTGAGGTGCGAGGAGCGATAGCGACGAGCCACGAAGGGTCTTGGCGACGCATCTCGCCAGGACCCTTCGTGACGGCCTCCGCAAGCTCCGGCCTCCTCAGGGAGCAGGTTGGGCCATAACATGTTCGGGCCGCTTAGCGGTCAGACCCGAACAGTTCGACGAGCGGCGCCGGGCGGCCGAACAGGAAGCCCTGGGCGTAGTCGAACCCGAACTCCTCGAGCATCGGGAGCAACGCCTCGGATTCGATCCCCTCGGCGACCATCTTCACCCCGGTGGCGGCGGCCATCTCACCGATCGCGCGGACGACGGCGCGATCGGGCGAGCTGTCGGCCAGTTGCGCGATGAGCGTCCGATCGACCTTCAGGACGTCGACCGGGAGATCGCGGACGTAGCGCAGGGCCGAGAACCCGGCCCCCAGGTCGTCGATGCAGATCGTGCAGCCGAGTTCGTGGAGCGCGTCGATCGCCCGCGACGCGGAGGTGTCGACCCGGATCGCCTGGTCCTCCCGCACCTCGACCCAGACCCTCGACGGCTCGACACCGTGACCGTCGATCAGGCCGTGGACGTACGAGACGAGCCCGTCGTCCCACAACTGCTGCCCGGACAGGTTGAGGGAGACGAACGTGCTCGGCCCGACGTGCCGGGTGATCTCCCCCGACAGGTCCCGGATGGCCTCGCCGATGGCGTGCCGTCCGATGGGGGCGAGCAGTGAGATCCCCTCGGCCACAGACAGGAACGCGTCCGGAGCCAGCACGCCGGACTCGGTGTGCCACCGGAGCAGCGACTCGTAACCGACGACCCGCCGGTCGGGTACCGCGACGATCGGCTGGTAGAAGACGGAGAAGTCGCGCTCGACCGATCTGGTGAGCCAACCCGCGAGGTCGACCTCGGCCCGGATGTGGCGCAGCGTCGTCGGCGATGCGAATGCGACGGCGGTGCGGCTGCTCAGCGCGATGCACAGAGCGGCGTCGGCGTGGCGGACCAGATCGTCCTCGGACTCGGCGGCGAGGTGCACATCTCCGACGGCGACGCCCATGCACACGTCGAGGAACCAGCTGCGTTCCCCGTCGCTCACGGTGTGCGCACCGAGTTTGGTGCGGGCCGCCTCGATCAGTGCGTTGCGTCCACTCTCGTCGTCACCGGCGCCGGTCCACGGAAGGTGGATGAGCCAGTCGAAGTCCGACCGCCGCTGGAAACGCGCCCGCGGACTGATGGGCATCAGCACCTGTTCGATGAAGCGCTCGGCGGCCGCGGCCGACGTCTCGTAGCCATAGGCGACGACAGCTCGGTGGTACGGGTCGACCGACACCGCGATCACCGAGGTTCCCAACGTCAACACGACGTCATTCGCTGGTCCGATCCCCCCAGGGCGACGCCGGGGGCGCCGCAGTTCTCCATCGCGGAGATACTACTCAGCCGGTCCGCTTCCGGGAAGGAGGGCGAGGCGCCACCGTTGGCGGACCAGGGCCGGCCGTCATGACCGTTCTCACAAATGCTCGCCGCGACGGTTCGACGAAACCGTGTGCAATTTTTCGTGGGCCCGGGTCGAGACATCGATTTCTTTTGACAGATGTTCACAAAATCTGGGACCGGCGCGGCCGGCGATTCGCCACTATTCTCGGCAGCGCTGCTAACGATTCCGCGAGGTGCGGCAAAACTGCTGGTAAGGTGCTTTCATTGCCTATGCGTAGGACACGAAAGATTACGTGGTTTCCGCCAATGCAGTCGCAGTGGCATTAATGCGAATCTCGGCGAACAAGCGGCTGTCTCCACAGCTGCCGACGGAAAGCGGTCGTGGTAGATGTCGTTGATCAGGAGGGTGCTCCGGCGCTACGACGCCCGGTCGATGGCGACACTGATCAGCACCGGCGGTGTCATCCCGCTGCCGGTCATCAGCGTGCTCGCGCCCGAGACGCTGTACCCGGGCGGCATGCCCATCCTGCTCACCATCTGGTCGTTCATTGCGGTCGTCTTCGCGGTGACGGCCATCCGCGCCCGGCTGACCGATCTCGAGTTCGCGTTCCTGGGCGGGTTGGGGATCGTGGGCATCTGCGGCACCTCGATGATCCTGGCCTCGCCACGATCGTCGACGCTCGTCCTCGCCATCGTCGCGGTCATCCCGGCGATCGGCGCGATCTCGGCGACCACCCGACTCATCCTGTCCCATCTGGCGCTGGCGGTCGTCTGTGCGGCAACCGTCCTCGCGGTGACGACGCCCTCGCTGCCGGAGTACCTGATCAGCTTCGGCGCGATGCTCGGCCTGATCGTGGTGCCGGTCTTCCTGGTCGTCGCATTGCGCAAGTCGATGGAGGCCGTGCTCGATCAGCAGACCCGCTTGGTCGGGATCGACCCGCTGACCGGCCTGCTGAACCGGCGCGGCTTCCTGATCCGCGCATCGCAGCTCCTCTCGGCCGCACGGTCGTCCACCGGTTGGATCGGCATCCTGCTGCTCGACGTCGACCATTTCAAGAAGATCAACGACCAGTACGGCCACCTCGCCGGTGACGGCGTGCTGCTGGCGGCATCGGCCGCGATCCGCGAGCACGCCCCCGTGGGTTCGGAGGTGTGCCGCTACGGCGGCGAGGAGTTCCTCATGTTCCACGTCGTGCACGACGCGGACGAACTGTGGCTCAGCGCCGAACGCCTACGGGCCGCCGTCGCCGCGGCAGCGCCGGTCACCATCAGCGTCGGCGGCGTCTGCGCGCCGCTGCGCGTCGCCGGCGACCCGCTGGTCTCCGGCCGGTTCGACACCGCCTATTCGACCGACGACGTGATCGGCAACCTCCTGGGTCAGGCCGACGCCTGCGTGTATCAGGCCAAGGAGAACGGCCGGGACACCACGGTCATCAAATCCATCGACGCGGTGACCTGGAACGACGGCGCGCCGAGCGCACATGCCGCCGACGCCGAGCGGACGGTGTCTCCGCCGTCGGCGAGCCTGTACGAGGTCTTCTACCGACGCCCGGCCGACTTCGTCGACATCGACAGCCGGACCAGCGGGCGCTGAGTCGTCGCGGCCTGGAGTGCGTCGGCCTCCCGGCGCATCCGACGCCAGGTCTCCGGGCTGGTGAGGGTGTCGAGCCGGGCGCGGTCCCACCACATGAGCCGGGTGCGGTACCGGTCGTCGGGGAACGGCGTCGCGGACACCGACTCGTCGAGGCGTCCACCACCGGATTGCCAACGGCGCAGAACGTGGTCGGCCGCGGTCGCCATCATGGCCCCGACCCCGGACATCTCCATGATGACCAGCCCCAACCGCGACAACTGACCGGCCACCGACCCCGCGATCGCCGATCGCTCGTCCACCCAGGCCGTCTTGACCTCGACGATGCCGTCGTGCAGGCGTTCTTCGATGGCGTTGACGAGCTGCACCTGACCGGGCTGACCCGCCCATTCGACCAGCGCGTGCGACTGCGCAGCCGCCTCCAGCCGGGGCTGGACCCGTAGCCCGCCGACGACCTTGCCCTCGGTGTCGAGCACCGCGAAGAACATCGCGGTGCCCTCGCCGCCGGCGACCTCGTCGTATTCGAGTGCGGCCGCGCACCCGTGGCGGTGGTACGACGCGTCCGCGCCGGCGAGGTACTCACGCCACAGTTCGGGCTCCGACCGTGGGCTCGCCACGACCACCGAGTACTCCGCCCCGGTTTCGGGTGCGATCGATCGCAACATGCCGGTGCGAACCTGATCATTGGTGACTGACATCTTATTCATCGCAGTATTGCCTTCCAGGAATTAGGAAATTTAAGGACGAGATCTCCCCCGACCCCGCGTGTAATGCTGCCACAAGGCCACATTTATGCACTCCCACAAGCGCAGTTCTTTTTGCCCGACCATCGCTTTGACGGTTGGCGTCGTGCAATGCCGTGCGACACCATGGGCTTATGCACACGCCGCCGGATGCCGCCGCCACCCTCTACTTCCCGGACGAACTACCCGCCGCGTTGACCGCGGAGCCGTCCCTCACTGTGTCCGACATCACGGCCGGCGCCGCCCGCGCGCTCGATGAACTCCTCCCGCCCGCCGAGCCCGCTCTCCGGGACGAGACACCTCGTTACGCGCACTTTCCCTGGCGTAACGCCCTCGTCAAGATCCCGGGTCCGCGCACGTTCCGACGCCTCCGGCTCGACCGCAACCGGCACAAACTGACCGCGTCGCAGCAAGCCGCTGCGGGCGAGCTCCGGATCGGTGTCGCCGGTTTGAGTGTGGGACACGCGATATCACTCACGCTCGCACTCGAAGGTCTTGCCGGCGAATTACGCCTTGCCGATTTCGACGATCTCGAACTCACGAATATGAATCGAATTCCGGCGACCCTCATGGATATTCACGACAACAAGGCCGTGATCGCCGCTCGACGCATTTCCGAGATCGATCCCTATCTCACCACCGTCGTACATGTGGACGGCATAACAATCGAGAACATCGATGAATTCCTCGACGGCCTTGATCTCGTCGTCGAAGAATGTGATTCTTTCGATGTAAAGGTCCTCGTGCGCCAGAAATGTCGCGAGCGAGGAATTCCGGTCCTCATGGAGACGAGCGACGGCGGAACCCTCGATGTCGAGAGATTCGACCTCGAACCGGATCGGCCTCTTTTCCACGGCCTGGCCGGCGACCTGCGGATCGAAGATCTCGTCGGACTCGACCGCGCGTCGCTCACCCCGCTCGCCGTCCGGGTACTCGAGCCGACGAAGGTGACCGCGCCGATGGCGGCGTCGGCCATCGAGCTCGGGCACACGGTCACCGCCTGGCCGCAGCTCGGCGGCGACGTCCTCCTGGGCGGCGCCACCGTGGCCGCGGCCGTCCGCCGCCTCGTGCAGGGCAAGTCCCTGTCGTCCGGTCGCGTCCGATTCGACCGGGACGCCTGGCTGGACGGCCTCGAGGACCCGATCGACACCCATACCTTCATACCCGCAGCACAACCACCGGCCGACGCCGAACCGATCCGTCCGCAGGTGCAGCCCGCCATCGAGGCGATGACGGATCGCGAACTCGTCGTGTACGCCGCGAGCCGGGCGCCGTCCGCCGGGAACCAGCAGCCCTGGCAGATCATCGCCGACGACGACGCCGTCACCATCGTCCTGGACCGCACCCGCACCTCGACCCTCGACGTCGAGCACCGGGCATCCGCGGTGGCGGTCGGCGCCGCTCTGTACAACGCGCAGGTCGCGGCCGTCGCGCGCGGGGTGCTCGACGACATCGAGATCGTCGACACGGCCGACACGCTGGCCGGCCGGGCACGCCTCAAGGGCATCGACACCGGGTCGCGCTCCGCGGACGCGGAGACCGAACTCGACGCATTGCTCGCCCGCGGCACCCGACGTGGAGTCGGGGACGGATCACCGCTGTCGGCCTCCGATCTCGTCCGACTGCACGATGCCGCCACGAGTGATCGGACCCGGTTGGTGGCGCTCGACGACCGCGCGGACATCGACCGATATGCCTCGATCATCGCCCGATCGGATCGCGCCCGGTTCCTGACGCCCGAACTGCATCGGGAGATGTTCGCCGAGCTCACCACCGATCCGGCCGCCGCCGAGGGCATCGACGTCGCCTCGCTCGACCTGCCGCCGGCGATGGCGGGGATGCTGGACGTGTTGCGGCGTGCCGATGTCATGGCGTTGCTCGACGAATGGGGTGGCGGTGCCGCACTCGGTGCCGATGCCGGCGCCCGGGCCGCGTCGTCGTCGGCGATCCTGGTCCTGGTGCAGCAGGGCACGACCCCCGCCGATTACCTCCGCGGTGGGATCGTTGCGCAGCAGCTGTGGGTGGCCGCCGAGCGTCTCGGCTTCGCGGTTCACCCGATGACACCGACGTTCCTCTACGCCGGGGACGACGCGACCGCGCGAACGCTGTCGAGCAATCACGGCGACGAACTGGCCGCCCTGCGCGACGAGATGCTCGAGACGTGGCCCCTCGATGCCGGCGAGGCGCCGACCATCGTGCTGCGCCTGTCGCGCACGGATGCGCCGGTGGAGGTGAGCCGTCGTCTGGCCGTGCGCCCGCCGACGAGTGCTGGTCAGGCCTGACCGGGGTTGAGCTTGATGAACAGGGCGTCCATCTCCGCACAGAGGCGGTCGCCGTCGTGCAGGGTGCCCTTGATGAAGACCTTGCGCCCCTCGATCCGGTCCGCCCAGGCGTGGATTCGCAGCGGCGTGTTCAGCGGTGTGATCGACCGGTATTGCACGGTCAGGTACGCGGTCCGGCTGACATGCTGGATCGCGACCGCCGACGCAAAGCCGCCCACGTCGTCGAAGGCGACCGCGACATGACCGCCGTGCGCGGCGTTGTTCCCGCCGAGGTGGAAATCGCGGAAGGTCAGTTCGGCGACGACCCCGTTGTCGTCCACCTCGGTGACCACATACGGCGGCAGGGTGATGTTGCCGCGCGACGGGAGGTCGATGCGGGTCCCCGCCGGTGAGTGCCACTCGTCGATCCGGGAATCGGCGAGCCGGTCGTTGAGCGCCTTCAGTGACTCGATGAGTTCGTCGACGAGCTCGTCGTCGGGACAGGCGTAGCGGGCGTTGTCCATCAGCAGGCGGACCTGCTCACTGAACTCGCCGTAGCGGGGTCCGCCGCGGTCGGTGGTGATGGCCGCATGAGCCCGGAAACCACCCTCGTGCGGGTCCTCGTCGACGGTCTCGACGGCGCGATCGTTCGCTTCACTCACCGGCCAACCGTATAAGAGGCGGCGGTGCCGCGCCCTAGTCGGTGTCGGTGTCGGTTATCCCCTCCGTGCGACGACGGTCGGCGAGATCCACACACACCCCGCCCCGGGCCAGCCGGCGTGTGGACTCGGGTATGTAGTCCGGCACGCCACGCGGACCGCGTTCCTTCTCGTCTCGGATCCGGACCGCCCTCCCGACGATCACCGCGACCGCCGCGGACACGACACACCACGCGCCCCCGAGGATCAGAATCCACCCCCAAACAGCCATACGGACAGCTAAGCATCCGAAACTGAGATTTCGGTGATGTTCGAGCCGAAGACCGGCAGGCATCCAATGGTTGAATGCAATCCGCGTCGAACCCGTCACGACTTCGTGACCTCTTCCGACCAATCCGCCGCTTGCAGGCGTGCGAAGCGCCCGGTCGCCGCGTCGATAGGCTGACCCCATGAGTGCGACGCCCGACACCCAGGGACTTTCCGGCCAACCCTTCGACCCGGCATCGTGGGCGGTGGTGCCCGGCTTCGACGACCTGACCGACATCACCTATCACCGCCACGTCGGCGAGGGCCGCGAGTACGGGATCGTGCGCGTCGCATTCGACCGTCCCGAGGTCCGCAACGCCTTCCGCCCGCACACGGTCGACGAGCTGTACCGGGTCCTCGACCATGCGCGGCGGTCGCCCGACGTCGGCACGATCCTGCTGACCGGCAACGGCCCGAGCCCCAAGGACGGCGGATGGGCGTTCTGCAGCGGCGGCGATCAGCGCATCCGCGGGCGTAGCGGTTATCAGTACGCCACGACACACGACGACGACGTCGCGGCGGCCGGCGCCGAGACGGTCGACGCGGCTCGGGTGAAGGCCGAGGGCGGGCGGTTGCACATCCTGGAGGTCCAGCGCCTGATCCGGACGATGCCCAAGGTCGTGATCGCGGTCGTCAACGGCTGGGCGGCCGGCGGCGGGCATTCGCTGCACGTCGTGTGCGACCTGACCCTCGCCTCGGCCGAGCACGCCCGGTTCAAGCAGACCGACGCCGATGTGGGTTCCTTCGACGCCGGGTACGGGAGCGCCTACCTCGCCAAGCAGGTCGGGCAGAAGTTCGCGCGCGAGATCTTCTTCCTCGGGGAGGCCTACGACGCCGAGACCATGCACCGGATGGGCGCGGTCAACCGCGTCGCCCCGCACGCCGAGCTGGAGGCCACCGCCATCGACTGGGCGCGCCGGATCAACAGCAAGTCGCCGACAGCGCAGCGCATGCTGAAGTTCGCGTTCAACCTCACCGACGACGGCCTCATGGGTCAGCAGGTGTTCGCCGGTGAGGCGACCCGCCTGGCCTACATGACCGACGAAGCCGTCGAAGGGCGTGACGCGTTCCTCGAGAAGCGCGACCCGCGCTGGGACGATTACCCGTACTACTACTGAGGCGCGTGCCCGAGAGTGTCGAACGCACAGGGCATTCATCGAGGGCGGGTGACGACCAGCGTCGCTCGTCTGACGTAGATCGATGTTGGATGTGGGCGATCATTCTTCAGCGGGTTCGACCCCGCCGACAACACAGCTCACGCCCCTCCGGGTTGTCGACCGGAGTCATGAGTTGCCCACTCGCAGGCGATTCCGGACGATATTGACACCGCCCTGATCGAACCGGCGGCGAACCAGGTCCGGTGCGAACGACGCCGCCGAATCGAGCTGAGAGACCGGACCCGCCTCGGCGTGCGGCAGTAGTACGCGGTGAACCGTAGGTGCGTCGCGTGGCCTGCCAGTGCGCCAGACACCTCCAGATCGCGGCGCCGCCGCTGTCGTGGCGTCAACTCGACGCGGCGTTGCCGACCTGCACGCGCAGAAATCCAGTCCGCTAAATGATGAGAGGCGCACCGCCTTTCATGACAAGATGGCCGGCGCACTCCGCGGCGATGAATTCGAAACGACTCACCGATGATGCTGCGCCGCATAGTACGCCGAAACTTTTTTCCGTAGCGCGACGTCACGGTCCCTCTCGGCGAGCTCGGCACGCAGTCTGGTCCGTTCCGCGCGCTCACCCGCCGCCTCGGTCGGGCGGCACCTTGCGATCTCGTGGACGTTGAGTTCCCGTGCCACCTCGGTGGCCGGCCGTCCACCATCAATCACCCGACGAGCAGCGCCTGTGCTCAGGAGTAATCGACCGCTTCCTGGACAAGCAGATACCTCTGCAGCAGGACGACGCGCGACATTCGGGCACACGACAGTCGTCGGTCAGCAGCACATCTACCGTTCTGGGACAGAATACGGTACGTATGTGACAGGATTAGACTACTGACGACGATCGAGGCACAATCAACGAAAAATGCTGCACAGTAGTCAGTTTCGCGATTCCGAGCCTGTGGAAACTCCTCGAAATCGAACCCATGTTCCTGTACCTTGGAGTCATGCCAGAGCTCACCACGCTCCTCGATCAGCTCGTCGAGACCGCCCCACCCGCCGACGATCCCACGGGCAGAGCAACATTCGACGCACTTGACACGTGGCGCCTTATCCGCAACCTCGCCGATCATCAAATCGTCGCCCATGCAGCGCAACTCGACGAACTCGGCGTCACCCAGAAGGCCGGTAGCACCACCAAGAAGCTGCTGATCGAGTCAGGACATGCACCGGCCGCCGCTCTTCGCGCCATGCGCAGTGTCGACGCCCTGCCCAACCTGCCCGCTGTGGCGCGTCACGCTGCCGACGGGCGACTGTCCGGCGAGGTCGTCGATGCCATCGTGCGAGGGATCAACGAGATCGAGAAGCGTTGTCACAAAGCCCTTTCCGATGACGAGCGCGCCCAGTACGAACTCGAACTCATCGCCCAAGCACTCTCCGGCGCAACACCGACAGAAGTGCTCAAGCATGGCCGAGCCATCGCCAATATTCTGGCGGACACCGCCGACACCGGTGTACCGGCCGCCGACGACCCATCTCTCAATGCGGTGAACACGCACACCACCGACGACGGACGCGTCGAAGTCCGCGCCGACCTCACCCAGATCGTCGGCGAGAAGTTCCAGGCCATGATCGACGAACGGTCCTGCCCACGCCCCGAACCCGACGGCGCCGAGGATCGTCGCACCGCCGAGCAACGCCGCGCCGACGCCTTCGAACTGATCCTCGACCAAGCCGCGATCGGCACGAGCATCAACACCGTCGGAAGCCCACGCACGCAACTGATGCTGACCATCCCCGCCACCGGAGACCTCGCAACACTGCCGTGGACCGGATCGGTCAGCCACGCCACCGCGAAACAGGTGTCGTGCGACGGCTCGCTCACGGAGATCATCCTCGATAGTGAGGGCGTACCGCTTCAGATGGGTCACACCCGCCGGTTGTATCCGTCACACTTACGCAAAGCGATCATCGTCCGCGACGCGTGCTGCATCAAATGTGGTGCACCGCAGTCCCATACGCAGGTGCATCACATCAGGCCGTGGGCCGACGGCGGACCCACCGATCTCGACAACGGCTGCCTGCTCTGCCAGCGCTGCCACACACAGGTCCACCACCACGGGTGGGACATCGTGATGGGTTTCGACCGCCACCCCTGGCTCGTACCGCCCGTGTCGATCGATCCGCAACGCCGACCGCTACCCGCATACAACCGACGCACCATGCGCCTCGACGACGCCGCCTGACCGGCCCTCCGACACACACTTTCGCGCAACACCTTTTCGCACCCGGCCATCGCCCGGGATCGCATCTGTCCCTTGACAACTCCACAGTGACGCCCCAGTCGGCTCCGTTCCCGGTCAGATCGTCGGCCGGGGACGGGCCGTCGGGACCACGAGAGAACTCCGCTCTGCGAGCGAGCTTCCCCCCTGCTCCCTGAGCTGAGGAGCCAGGTTGCGAGCGTCCCCATCCGCTCCCTGAGGAGCGAGCTTGCGAGCGTCCCCCTCCGCTCCCTGAGGAGCGAGCTTGCGAGCCCAATTCCTGCTCCCTGAGGAGCGAGCTTGCGAGCGTCACGAAGGGTCTCGGCGAGACGAGTTGCGAAGACCCTTCGTGACGCGCCCTCCGCAAGCTCCGGTCGCTCCTCAGGGAGCAGGGCTGACGCGCCCTCCGCAAGCTCCGGTCGCTCCTCAGGGAGCAGGGCTGACGCACCCTCCGCAAGCTGCGGGCGCTCCTCAAGGAGCAGGGGGGCTGGTCGTTCTTTCGACTAGTGATTAGTGGCTACGCAGAGCCCCCGGGTTCGGCCAGAAGTTTCAGGGCACTTTGGCCCAGTCAGTTCTCCGGCCCGCACGCCGGGACGTCGACGGTGACGGTCGGGTCGTCGACGAGCGGCTGGATCGGGACCTCGGCGTCCCCGTGTGCCGAGGTCGGCTCGTCGATCTTCAGCACGATGGTGGCGGTCTCGCCCGGTGCGATGCCCACGCGGGTCGAGTAGTACGGCCGACCGTGCAGGGCCTGCTCGACGTAGAAGGCCCCGCCCTCGCCGAGGGTCATCTCCTTGAGGACCGCGCCCTTCGTCGCCAGGAACTCGACGTTGGCGAGGTTGGTGCCCTTCTTCACCGACAGTTCGGTCCCGAGGTTGCCGGCGACGTAGTCGGTGGTGTCCGTGGTGTCGAGGGTGTTGGTGAGCTTCACCGTGATCGTCGACTCTCTGGTGTCACCCTCGCACCCGCCCGAGGTGTAGCTGATCTCGCGCCGCAGGTAATAGTCCAGCTTCGTTCCGGACGCATTGCCGATGGCGACCTGCAGATAGGGCGACGACGTGTCGGAGATCTGGTGACCCAGCTTCGTCGACTCGAGGATCTTCTGATCCTCGGCATCGGTGCTGTACACCATGATCCGCCGCTCGTGCACGCCACGGCCGAGCGCCTCGAGCAGATCCCGCGTGCTGCCGCCGGACGTGACGAGTTTGTTCACCACGGCCTGAGAGATGGCCTGCAGGTAGTCCTTTCGCGCGGCGTTGTCGTCGGCGAAGCGCTGGTAGGCCGTCGACAGCGTGATCGGGACGACGTTGTCGGCGGTGATCTTCTCCCGCCCCACCGACACCGGGCCGACGACCTCGAGAACATACTTCAGCGCGATCGGATCCAGCGCGATCGCCCCGTCGAGTTGGCGGTCGGTCTGGGCGCGCCAGTTCGCCAGCCAGATCTGCGCGGCGTCGGGGAAGTGGGCGCTGAGGTTGCCGTTCCGGAAGTCGGTGTAAGGGCGGTAGTAGGAGTAGATCGCGTCGTACTCGGGGCCGAGGTTGATCTGCGGGGTGGCCGGGTCGCGGAACTCCGAATTCGCACCGAGCTCGGGGATGGTCACCCGGCCCCCGGTCGCGTTCAGTACCGCGAAACCACCGACGAGGCCGCCGGTGCCACGAGCCTCGGACGGTGTCTGGAACGCCATGAAGTAGTTGCGCGGACCGTCGGCGCCGAGCATCGACGGGACGAGTTCGGCCGCGATGCTCGTCGCCTGCACCGTCGAGTCGGCAGCCTCGACCTGCTCGGCGAGCTGAGCCCGGGCATCAGCCACGACGCCCAGCCAACTCGGTTCGATCGCCGAGACCTGGGCGGCCACCGCCGCCGACTCCTCCGCGACCGACTTCAGCGCCGGCTGCGCATCCCGCAGCAGTGCCAGGTTCACGGTGTTGCCGGTGCGCAGGCGATTCGGGTCGAGCACGGTGGCGAGGTCGGCAGCCGGCACCAGCACGTCGGCCGACAGCGCCGCAACGGCATCGCTCATCTGCTGCACCGATTTCAGCGGCGATCCGACGACCGGCACCGCCGCAGCCGCCGACCACAGGAAACCGTTCGCACGGTCCTGGGCGTCCTCGGCCCGCACCGACGCCGCCTCGGCCGCCTGACGGGCGCCGGCCTGATCGCCGTCGAGCATCAACGCCCGGGCCCTGCTCGCATCCGCGCGCACCGATTCCAGGTCGTCTCTGACCTGGAATGCCGAGTACGCCAGCCAGATCAGCGCGGCGGCGACGAGCAGCAGCACCACCGCGACGACCTGGACGACGCGGTTGGCCGCCAGCCGCCGGATCATCGGCTCTCCCCCGTCGCGTGCCGGCCCGCTCGAGTGGCGGAGGCCTGCTCGGCGGACGATTGGCCCGCTCGCTTCGCTCCCGGCGCCGCCAGCCACGTGACCAACGCCTCGACCTTCGGTTCGACCTCGGCGAAGACCCGGTCGAAGTCCTCGCGCGGACGGCCCATCGGGTCGACGATGTCGAGCAGGTCCGAGTTCGGATCGAGACGTCCACGCCCGGCGATGATCTCCGGCAGCGCGCCGAGGTCGCAGAGCGCGGCGAACTCGGTCAGCGTGAAGACCCGCTTCCAGCGTGCCGGGGCCATCTGCTGCGCGGCGGCACGGTGTTCGCGGCTCATGCACAGCACGAGGTCGGCCTCGGTGAGCATCGGCGGACGCAGATACCGGGACTCGAACCCCGATGCGTCGTAACCGTTCTCGACCAGGACGGCGGAGGCGTGCGGATGGATGGGCTGCCCGTTGAGCGCTCCGACACCGGCGCTCGACGACGTCACGGGGACACCCGCCCGGCCGGCGAGGCCGGTCAGCACGCGTTCGCCGATCGGTGAACGACAGATGTTGCCCGTGCACACGAACAGGATCGACATCTGCGGCGTCGCCGCTTCGGATCCGGTCACCATTCCTCCTCGATTCTGCGGGCAACCCGCGCCAATACGTCCGGATGCCCCAGCTCTGCGTGCGTCGTGCCGGCGTGCAGCACGTCGACGACGGCCCGTCCGGCCGGATCGACCGCACGCCTCCAGGCGTCCGGGTCCGGGTTGTCCTGCGCCGCAACGTAGAGCACCTTACCGGCGGCCACCGGACGCAGGTCGTAGGAGCGCGCCGCCGCGGCCAGGCCCCTCGTCCGGTCCTCGAACCGCCGCAGTGCGTCGGGGTCGTGCTGCTCGGCCAGGGCACGCAGGGGGTGATCGGCGGCTCGCAGCTCCGCGTCGTCCACAGTGGTCAGTTCGGCCGGCGTCCGCGCGTCGAGCAGCACCAGCAGCGCGACCTCTTCGCCGAGTTCGACGAGCCGGCGCGCGATCTCATGGGCGACGATGCCGCCGACGGACCAGCCGACGACCCGGTACGGTCCCTGCGGCTGGGTCGCCCGGATGGCCTCGACGTGCAGTGCCGCGATGCCCTCGATCGTCGTCGGAAGATCCCGCTCGGCGAGTACGAGTTCGGGCAGTTGCAGGCCGAACACCGACGCCGACGGCAGGGACTCGCCCAGCGCCCGGAACGGTTCGACGATCCCGGTCGCGGTGTGCACACACCAGACCTCGGGTCGTCGGCCGGTGCCGGGCGACAGCGGCACGACGCGTCGGCCGCTGACGCCGCCTTCCGGGTCGTCGAGCAGCCGGGCGATCTCGGCCGGGGTGCGATGACCGAAGAGTTCCGCCGCGTCGACGACCCGGCCCGTCCGGCGGGCCAGTTCGTCCCGCAACTGCAGCAGGGCGAGCGAATGCCCACCGGCGGCGAAGAAGTCGTCGTCCATGCCGATGGGTGTCCCGGCACCGTCTGCGCCCGCGTGCGGACCGGCCGCCGCGTCGCCCAGCACGGCCCGGAAGGCGTCGAGAACCGCTGCCTCGGTGGCGGTTCCCGGTTCGCGCACGGACTCCGACCAGACCGGTTCGGGCAGTCGGCGTACGTCGATCTTGCCCGCGCCGCTGAGCGGCAGGTCGTCGAGTACGACGATCCGGCTCGGCACCATGTGCCGCGGCAGCGACGATCGGCACGCGGCCCGGAGCTCGGTGGCCGGCACCGACGGTGCCACCACATAGGACACGAGCGCTGGTCCGACCGGACCCGGCCGCAGGACGGTCACCGAGCGCTCGGCGCCCGCCCGCACGATCACCGCGTCGATCTCGGCGGGTTCCACTCGCTGACCCCGGATCTTGACCTGACGGTCCGCCCGGCCGACGTAGACCAGCTCGCCGGTGTCGCGATCCCACCGCACCAGGTCCCCGGTGCGGTAGCGGCGCACGCCGTCGGCGCCGGCGACGAACGTCGCAGCGGTGAGCGCCGGATCACCGAGATAGCCACGGGCGACCCCGGTTCCGCCGATGTACAACTCGCCGACGACACCCGGCGGGACGTGGCGCAGCTGGGCGTCGAGCACCTCGGCGCCGATGCCCGGGCGCGGATGCCCCAGTCGGATCGGGTCGCCGCGCCGGAATGCACTGGTGGACACGGTCACCGTCGTCTCGGTGGGGCCGTAGATGTTGAGAACCTGGGCATGCTCCGACCACACCGCGGCCAGATCGGCCGAGAGTGCCTCGCCGCCGATGTACACCAGGCGCAGCGCACCGATCGCCGCCGGTCGCAGTGTGCGGACGACCGAAGGCGTCGCCGTGAAGACGCTGACCCCGGTGCGGTCGAGGAACCGGGCGAGGTCGTCCCCGCCGGTGATCCCGGCCGGGACCACCACGAGGGTCGCGCCGGCGGCGAGTGGCAACAGCATGTCGTGGAACGTGGCGTCGAATCCCGGACTGATGGCCATCCCGACGCGGTCGTCTGGTTCGACGTCGCCGAGCGAGGCCACGCGGTGTACACCGCGATGGGTGACCCCGACGATGTTCGGGGTCCCGGTGGTACCCGACGTGGTGATGACGTAGGCCAGCGCGTCGCGCGACACCGATGTGACCGGTTCGGACACAACCGGTTCCGTCGGTTGGGCGGGGATGTCGGCGGGCGTGATCACACTCGCGGACGCGCCGGCGACCACGTGGTCGATCCGGGCCGTCGGGTAGGTGACGTCGACCGGTACGCACACCGCGCCGATCCGGCTGACCGCCCAGATCGCGACGACCGACTCGATCGACCGCGGCACCACGACGGCCACCGCGTCGCCGGCACCGAGCCCTCGACGTCGCATCGCGCGGGCGGTCACCGAGACCCACCCGTCGAATTCGCGGTAGGTCAGGGACCGGTGCTCGTCGGCGATGCCGGGACGGTCGCCGTACGCCTCGACAGCCGACGTGAAGAGCTCGGCCAGCAGCGGTTCGGCCCCCGTGGTCGATGACGCCCGCGCTCGGTCGGCGACGAAGCGTCGTTCGGCGCCGGTCAGCGGCTCGATGGCCGCGAGGCGACGTGACGGCTCCCCCACGACGGCGGCGACCGCGGCGACCACTCGCTCGCCGAGAGCGCGGATCGTGCCCTCGTCGAACAGTTCCCGGCCGTGGTGGACGCGCAACCGCCAGCCGCCGGCGTCGGGCACCGCCTCGACGTGGATGTCGAACTCGCTGCGCGGCGACATCCACGTCGGCGCGCCGGTGTCTACCGGGTCGGGCCCGGGCATCTCCGGATCGGCCATCGAGAACGCCACCTGTACCAGCGGATGCCGCCCGGGGACGCGCGGCGGATCGATCAGGGCGACCACATCGTCGAAGGCGATCGCAGCATGATCGAGCGCCGCCAGGTCGTCGTCGCGGACCGCCGTGATCAGCTCGCCGACGGTCATGCCGGGGCGAATCCGGGTGCGTAACACGACGGTGGAGATGAGCATGCCGACCGTGCCGGCGGTGTCGGAGTCGCGGCGCATCGAGGCGGGCGTGGCCAGCGCGATGTCATCGGACCCCGACTGCACCGCGAGGGCCAGCACCAGCGCCGCGTGCAGGATGTGGAACTCGCTCGCCGACGCCCGGCGCGCGGCCGCCGGAATCGCCTGTCCGACCGCATCGTCCAGCAGATACTCGGTCGTCGAGGTCCGCAGGTCCCGAACGACGGGGCGGCGCTGGGCGAGGTCGAGCTCGCCGCTGTGCCCCTCGAGCGCGCGCCGCCAGAAGTCCACCAGGGCAACCCGGGATCGCTCGTCGTCGGCCGCCATCTGCCGGGCGACCGCCGCGAAACCCGTCGGCGCCGGGCCGAGGTCGAGACCCGCCAGCAGCGACGCGAGCTCACGCTGCACGATGCCGGCGGATTCACCGTCCATGGTGATGTGGTGCGCGATCACCACGACCGCCACCGGGGCCACCTGATCGTCGCCGGTGACCAGCCACACCCGGACCGGTGGCTCACCGGTGAGATCGAAGGCCTCCCCGAGCATCCCGATCCCCGCGGGCGTCGTGAGCTCGGCCGCACCCACCCGCCGCAGGGACGGGCGCCAGGCGTCGAGAACACGCTGCCGGGGACCGTCAGGCGTCGCGAGATACCGGGTACGGAGCGCGGGATGGCGGTCGACGAGGGCCTCGACCGCGCCGATGACCGCAGACTCGTCGGTTCCGGGCGGCACGGGCACCACCGCGGGCACGGCGTAGATCGGCACCGCTCCGAGCATCTGCGCGGCCACCCACATCCGGCGCTGCGTCGGGGCGAGTGGGAGGTCGCCGAGGTCGGCCTCCGACGCGCCGGTCGGCGAACCGCCTCCCGCATCCGTCCCCTCCGCGGGGAGTTCGGTCACCGCCCGTGCGAGCGCGACCGGGGTGGGGTTCTCGAAGAGCAACCGGGTGGGCACGCGGACGCCGAGCCGGCGCCCCAGCGCGGAGGTCACCCGTGTGGCCGAGAGCGAGGTACCGCCCATCGTGAAGAAGTCGTCGGCGTCCCCCACCGAACCCGGTGAGGCCTCCAGCACCTCGGCCATCGCGTCGGCGATCGCCGCGACGAGTGGGGCCGAGGACACCGCATGCGACGGCGCCCCGGCACCATCCGGCACGACCGCGGTGCCCGATACCCGTTCGGCCGCAATGACGTCGACGGCCGGGCCGTCGACCTCCGGGAACGGCTGATCGGCATCGGCTGCCGCCGCGAGGACGGATCGGCGGAAGTCGTCGAGAAGTGCCTGCGCGACCACGGTCGGGACGGCGGCGGAGTGCACCACCGTGATGTGCAACTCGTCGTCGCGTTCGGCGAGAACGACCTCGACGTCGAACTTGGCGTCCACGGTCGCGGTGTACTCCGGGACCAGCGTGGCAATCACGGCATCCGCCTCGGGACCCGGGCCACCCGCCGACGCTCCGCCGAGCACGACCTCGCCGGAGGACTGGGGCACGACGTCCTGGTTGACCAGCAGTACCGAGATCAGCGGGTCCCCGGCCTCCCGGCCGTCGGGACGGACCGTGCGGGCGACGTCCTCATAGGGGACCTCACTGTGCGGTTGGGCGGCCAGGGCGGCATCGCGAGCCCGCACGACGGCGTCGCGGATCGGGAGCCCCGGATGCAGCCGTGTCCGCAGGGCCACGGTGTTGACGAACATGCCGACCACCGACTCCCACTCCGGCGCATGCCGGCCGTGCACCGGTACGCCGATCAGCAGGTCCCACTCACCGGTCCACCGGCCCAACACCGTCGCGAGCGCGGCGTGCGCCACCTGGAACACACTCGCCGACATCGCTTTCGCGGTCTGGTGCAGTGAATCCGTGCCGACGATCGACGCCGACAACCGCCCGGTCGCAGCGTCGCGCGGCCGACCGCCGGTGTCCGCGATTCCCGGCAACCGGAGCGGGCCGGGGGCATCGGCGAGCGTCGACGTCCAGAAACGCAGTTGCCGTGCGTATCTGCTGCGCGGATCGGACGGGTCGCCAAGGCGCGCGATCTGCCACTGCGTGAAGTCGGCATAGGTGAACGCCTCGTCGGCGGGGACCGAGAGCCGCTGGCCGTCGTAGGCACGGAGCAGGTCCGTGAGCAGCACCCGGATCGACCACCCGTCGATCGCGACGTGATGCAGGACCACCGCCAGATGGGTGTGCGGATCCTCCGCCGAGTCGAGCTCGAAGACCGCGGCCCGGAACCCGGTCTCGGACTCCAGATCGAACGGCCGTCGCAGGAAGTCCTCGACGTCACGACGGAGACCCTCGGGACCCGCCGCGGCGTCGACGAGGTGATGCCGTAGCACCGGACTCCGGTGCTCGATCCGGCGCTGCCGTGGACCCGACGGCGAATCCGGGTGGACCGTCCGGAGGACGGCATGAGCCGCGACCACCTCGTCGACCGCCTTCCGCAGGCGGGCGAGGTCGACACGGCCACTCATCCGCAACACGAGCGGAACATGGTAGGCCGTCGAACGCGGATCGAACTGATGGTGAATCCACATGCGGCGCTGCGGATATGCGAGCGGCAGGAACTCCGGCACCGGGAGTCGGGTGGGTGCCGCGCCGGACTCCACTCCGCTTCCGGCGCCGGTATCACCCGGCCCGGCCAGCAGTTCGTCGACACGTCGCGCGACTCCCGCGACCGTGCGTGCTTCGAAGATCTCGCGGACCCCGATGTCCGCACCGGTCGCCGCCGTCAGCCTCGACGTCACCTGCGTGGCCGACAGCGAGGTACCACCCTCGGTGAAGAAATCGGAATCGGCGTCCAGCGACTGAACGGGACGGTCGAGGACCTCCGCCCACACCGCGGTCACCAGTTCCTCGGTGGCCCCCGACGGCGGCCGCCCGGGGCGGACATCCGAACCCGCTGCCGCACCGGCGAAATCGGGATCGGGCAGCGCCGCCACGTCGATCTTCCCGTTGCGTCCGAACGGCAACGCCGGGACACCGACGATCGCACTCGGGATCATGCTGCGCGGCAACAGGTGCGCGAGCTGACGAGGCAGGTCGGCCACTTCCGCATCGTCTCCGTCGACCACGACCCACGACACGAGGATCTTCTCGCCCGCCGGGGTGGTCCGCGTCGCGGTCACCGAGGTCGCCACGCCGGGCAGCCCCGACAGCGCCGCATCGACCTCACCCGGCTCCAACCGCACGCCGCGGATCTTCACCTGATCGTCGGTGCGACCGTGGATCACGAACGTGCCGTCGGGACGACGGTGGACGAGGTCACCGGTCCGGTACATCCGCCCGCCGGCGCTGAACGGGTCGGTGCTGAACGGATCGGGGACGAACGCCCCGGCCGTCGTCGCCGGGTCGTCGAGATACCCACGGGCAAGGCAGTTCCCGGAAAGGTACAGTTCGCCGACGGTGTGGTCGGGCACCCGTCGCAGCGCACGGTCGAGCACATACATCCCCACACCCACCAGCGGCGCGCCCATGTGAATCGGTCCGCCCGGAGTCGCCGTGTACCGCGCGCTGCTCACCGCCACGGTCGCCTCGGTCGGGCCGTACTCGTTGCTCAGCGTGTGGCCGGCCGTCCACTCCCGGACCAGCCCGGCGCCGAGGGGTTCACCGCCGACCGCCACGTGACGAACACCGGGGAGTTCGTCGGGCCGCAGGGTCGCGAGCACCGACGGGGTGGTCAGCAGGACGCTGACCCGTTCGGCGTCGACGAACTCGGCGAGCTCGTCCGCGGCCATGACATCGGGCGGGCACACGACGATCGTGGCGCCGGCGACCCGCGGGGGCACGAGCCCCATCAGGTGGGCGTCGAATCCGGTTGCATACGTGTGCAACACCGCGTCCGACGAGTCGAGCCGCAATCGGGCCACGGTGTCGCGCGCCCAGTCCGTGAGGCCCCGATGGGTCACCTGCACACCCTTGGGCAGTCCGGTCGTCCCCGAGGTGAAGGTGATGTAGGCGACGTCGTCCACCGACAGCGGGCGCACCCGCTCGGCGGCGGCGAACGGCAGCGAATCCGCCGCATTCGCAACGGAATCGGTATGTCGGGCGAGCAACTCGTCAAGGGCGAGCACCGGGATGCCGCCGGTCACGGATTCCGCGGTCGCCGCGAGGGTGACAACGGCACGCGGTCGGCACCGCTCGATGATCATCTGCCGGCGCCCCGCGGGGTCGGCTGGGTCGACGTTCACGAACGCCGCTCCTGCGCGGGCGACCGCGACCGTGGCGAGCACGCCGAAGACCGAGCGCGGCAGCAGGGCGACCACCACGTCCCCCGGACCGATTCCCGCGTCGATGAGCGTGCGAGCCATGAACGACGCGAGGCGGTCGAGGTCGGAATTGGTGAGCGAGACACCCGGCCCGGGCACCGGATGGCGTCGGTCGACGACCGCGATCGCATCCGGATCGTCAGCGAGCCCACCGGTCAGCAGCTCGTCGAGCGTCTCGAACTCGCGACTCCGATTCTGCGGCGCGGCTTCCGGCACCGACGTCGAGTCCGACGGGGCGAGCAGCGCCGCGACCGTCCGGTTCGGCTCGCGGACCCCGCGCCGGATCGTCTCGACGACGAGGTCGCACAGCGCGTCCAGTCTCGGGGCGCTCGCCACCGCATCCGTGCACGTCATCATCAGATGCAGCGCGCCGTCCCGGCGGTACATCGACACGTCCACACCGAACAGCGGCACTCCCCCGAAGGCACTCGCGTCCGACGGGACGCTCGCTGCCGCAGCCGGACTCGCCGCCACCAGCTCGTCCGGGACGGCGCCGAGGGAGACCTCGAACAGCGGGGTGCCCGCCTTGACCCGACCGGGATCGGCGATCTCGGTGATCTCGGTGAGCGGGAGGTCGGCGTGCGCGAACGCGCCGAGGTCGACCGCGGTGACCGAGGCCAGGAGGTCGACGAACGGCAGGTCGACGTCGATCGGGGTGTGCAGGGGTACGGCACGGGCGAACAGCCCCGGCACGGAGACCAGGCGCGGGTCGATCCGCCCGGACAGGGCGGTGCCGATCGTGACCACCTCGGCGTCGGATTGCCTTGTCAACACCGCCGCGAGCGCGGTGTGCACGACGATGAACGGAGTGCTGTGTCTGGCCACCGCCAGTTCGTCGAGTGCTCCGGTCTTGGTGCGATCGAGCGCCCGGTGCGCACGGTGCACCACCGCTCGTTCCGGCGCGGACGGATGTGGGGCCGCCGGGTTCAGTTCGGGCAGGCGCAATGGTTCGACGGCCCGATCGAACGCCGAGACCCAGTGCGCGACGAGCTCGGTCCGCCGGGCGGCCAGCGACCCGGCTCGCCACGCCGAGTACTCCTGGTAGTCGACATCGGCGGGCGCCGGGAGGGTCCCGGACAGGGCGGATCGCAGCTCTGCGAACAGGATGCCGAACGACTCGCCGTCGACCGCGATGTGGTGTGCGACGACGAGAAGCCAGGTCTGCCCGCCCACCGCGCAGATCCGTACCCGCCAAGGCAGTTCGGCGGCCAGGTCGATCGGCGTGTGCAGCGTACGCAGAGCGGCGTCGACCGAGTCGACGTCTGCGACCGAGACCGTCTGCGCCAGTTGCGCTCTCAGTTCGCCGGCGACATGGGAGTCGGATCGGCGACGCTGCACCGGGCCGTCGGGACCCGACGGGAACACAGTGCACAACGCGTCGTGCCGCGTCACGATCGCGAGCAGGGCACGGCGCAGCTCGACGGGGCCGGCGTCGATCGGGAGGGCGAGCGGCATCAGATACCCGGTGAAGTCCGGTTCGGTGCGCCACCGGAGCCACAGATCCATCTGCTCGGGGGTGAGCGGCAGATCCACCCCGTCAGTGGCTGCGAAGTCGGCGAGACCGCTCCGGGAGCCGTCGGCGATCGCGCGTCCCGCACTCGCCGCGGACTCGATGTGGGCGGCGAGTGCGGCCACCGTCGGGTGGGCGAACACATCGGCGACGGAGACATGGTCGCCCGTGCCCGTCAGCGTGGCCGCGAGTCGCGCTGCCGACAGTGAGGTTCCTCCGGCCGCGAAGAAGTTGGTGTCCGCGGCGAGCACGGCGTCCGTGCCGATCACGGCGCGCATGGCGTCGGCGACGGTCTGCTCGGCCGGTGTCAGTGCTCGGGTCGGTCCCGTCGGCACCTCGGGCAGCAGACCCGTGAGCCGGTGGCGGTCGAGTTTGCCGGTCGGGGTCATCGGCCAGCCGTCGACGATCGCGAGTCGCGCCGGGATCATGTGCGCCGGCAGCCTGTTCGCACAGGACACGAGGATCTGCTCCGCGGAGAGGGCGTCCAGCACATCGAAGTCGGCGAGGCCGTCCTCGGTGACGAATGCGAGCAGCCGTTCCTCGCCGCGGCGGCTACCCGGGTCGAGGAGCACGCGCGCGTCACCGACGCCGGGGTGCTCGCGCAGCACCGACGCGATCTCACCGAGTTCGATGCGGTGCCCGCGGATCTGGACCTGGTCGTCACTGCGGCCGAGATAGACCATGCGGCCGCCGGTGATCTCGCGTACGCGGTCGCCGGTGCGGTACATCCGGCGGCCAATGCCGCGCGGGTCGGCGACGAACCGCGAGGCGGTCGTGGCCGGGGCGTTGTGATAGCCGAGCGTGACCTGGTCGCCGCTCACGTACAGTTCGCCGATGGCGCCCACCGGAACCGGGCGTAGGTCTCGCCCCAGGATCACCGTCGAGACGCCGTCCAGCGGGACACCGATGTCGCTGCGGGCGTCGTCGACGTCGACGTCGACCGCCGTGAGGTGCACGGTCGTCTCGGTGATGCCGTACATGTTGACCAACCGAACGTCCGGATGCGCGGCCGACCACTCCCGTAACAGCCCCGGCGACAACGGTTCGCCACCGAAGACGACGGCGCGCAACGCGGTTGATCCGGCGTCCGGGGCGACGGCCGCCACCGTCGGGTCGATGAGGTTGCCGAACGCCGTCGGGGTCTGCGAGCAGACGGTGACCCCGTACCGGTCGATCGCCGCCGCCAGCAAGCGCGGGTCGAGCACAGTGGCGCGCTCCAGCACGACGACGGCACCACCGGAGGCCAACGGCCCCAGGATCTCCCAGACGGAGAAGTCGAACGCGTAGGAGTGAACCCAGCTCCACACGTCGTCGTCGGACGCGGCGATCGTGTCCAGCGCGGCGCCGAGCATGGCCGCCAGATTCGCGCGGGTCACCAGGACGGCTTTCGGGACACCGGTGGAGCCGGAGGTGTGGATCACGTAGGCGCCACCCGGAACCGGTTGTGCACGTTCGCCCGTCGCGACGGCGCGCACCGCCGGCCCGGCTTCGATGACCGCGACGGGAGCGGTGGCGTCGACGATCAGCTCCGTCCTCGACGGCGGATCGTCGGGTTCGATGGGCACGTACACCGCGTCGGCCAAGAGCACCGCGACGATCGCGATCACGGCCTCGGCGCTCCGGGGCAGCGACAGCGCGACTCGGTCGCCCGGTCGTACCCCGTTCTCCCGCAACGTGTTCGCGAGGGACTCGGCGCGACCGAGCAGTTCCCGATAGGTCAGGGCGGTGTCGTCGGCGATGACGGCGGCGGCGTCCGGCTTCGCCTGCGCACGGCGTCGCAGGGCATCGATCGGGTCGACGGGAGTGGTCCGGCGGCTGCGGTCGGAGAGCACCCTGGCGGCGGCAACCGGGATGCACCCCGCGACGACCGAGTCGGGCGTCGCGACACCGAGCGCGGCGACCGTCTCGACGAAACGGTCGAGCAGGTGGCCGGCAGCCATCGGGTCGACCCGGCGTTCGGCGACGGTCAGCGCTATCGACAACCCGTCCGGTTCGTCGAAGACGGTTAATTCCAACGCGGTTCGCGCCTGGCCGGCGGACAAGGTCTGGACCTCGGCGAACACCGCCGGGTCGGCGACGTCGGGCCGGGAGGCGTGATAGGCGAAGATGACATCGGCGAGCCCCGTCGGTGCCGCGTCGGCGTGGGTGATCGCCGCCGTCAGGTCCGCGCCCACGCGGGCGAGGGCCTCCGCAACGCTGCGGCGCCGCACCCCGGTGATCCGCACCGGTACCGTCTCGACGAACATGCCGACCGGGCGTAGTTCCTCGGTGGTGAATCGTCCTGAGACCGGCACCGACAACACGAAGTCGTCGGAATCCGAGTACTCGGCCAGTACGGCCGAGAGCGCCACGCACAGCATCGTGTTGAGCGTCGTCCCGTAGTCGCGTGCACGAGCAGCGGCACGGTCCCGGGCCCCACGGTCGACGTCACGACGCAGGACGGTCGCCGGACCGGAGGTGAGTCCCGCCGGCACCGGTTGCGCCGGCTCCGGCAGCACGATGCGAGAAGGGGCCTCCCGCAATGTCTTCGCCCAATGGACCTCGGCCGCCGCATCCACCGCGGCCGACCGCGCGGACAGCGCGGCACTGAAGGCCACCGCGTCCTCGGTCCACACCGGAGTCGCACCGTCGAGACGAGCACGCAGTGCATGCGCGAAGTCGTCGACGACGGTGTGCAGCGACCACTCGTCGATCGCGATGTGGTGGGCGACGAGTACGAGCTCGGTCCGTTCGCCGGTCTCGTCGACGACCGCACGCCACGGCAGGTCCACCGTCAGGTCGAAGGGGGCCGCGACGGCGAGGTCGATGCCGGTCGCGTCGAGGGTGGCCGCGGTCATCGGCGCGGCCACACTCGCCTCGTCGACTCCGCGGACGACCGCGACCGGCTCCCCGCCGGTGTCGGGGTACACGGTCCGCAGCGCCTCGTGCCGCGCCGCGACGTCGATGAGTGCGGCGCGGACGACGTCGGCCGAGATACCCTCGGCGAGAACGACATGCACCGGCAGGTGATAAACGGTCGCCTGCCGGTCGGCGCGATTGAGCAGCCAGATCTCCTGCTGCGCGCGGGTCGGCCGGTAGCGGACGGTGCCCGCGGGATCACCCGGCGCGGCGCGGCGCGGCGCGGAGGCCTCGAGGACGGCGGCGAGTTCGGCGAGGGTCGTGACATCACCGAGATCGCGCATGCTGACGACGACCTGCAAGGTGTCACCGAGGTGCGTGGCCAGTTGCATGAATCCCAGTGACGTGGCGCCGAGCTGGACCAGTTCGTCGTCCAGGGACGGGTCGGGCACGCCGAGGACGGACGTCACCGCGTCGGCAACGGCGCGTTCGATCGGCGTCGACGGACGGCGGCGCGCGGCGGGCGTTTCGGGCGCCGCGGCGATCAGCCCGGCGGCGGCAGACCGGTCGACGCCGCCGAACCCGTCGAGCGGTACCGCATCCAGGATCGTGACCCGGCGAAGCCACAGCACCGCCGGGAGTTCCGCGTTGACCCGGCGCCGAGCCGCCGCCCGAATCCGTTGCGAATCAAGGGGTTCGGTCGCCTCCGACGACGCGGAACGGGCGGGCACGAGTCCGAGCGCGAGCCCGTCGCCGTCGCCGTCGCCGAGTACGGTCGCGGTCGCGGCCGCAACACCGGGGACCTCTGCGGCGGCACGTTCGAGCAGCGCGAGATCGACTCGGATGCCGTCGATCTCGACGATCTCGCCGGCACGGTGATCGACGACGAGAAGTCCCGTCCCCGGTTCGAGGTGCCCGCGGTCGCCGGTGACCAGCATGCGCCGGCCGGGATGCCACGGACAGGCGACGAGCGTCGTCGAAGTACGCATTCCGTCTCCGGCGAAGTACTGTGGCACAACGCTTCCCACGACGTACACGTCACCGGTGATGCCGGGCGGGAGGGGTCGTAGACGGTGGTCGAGGATCGCGATGCCGACGCCGTCGCGCGGGTGTCCACTCGGGAGGGGCCGGTCGATCGGCTGGTCGGAACGGACCCGGTTCGCTGCGGTGTAGGGGCCCAGCACGCCCCGAGGGCTGTAGGCGGTCCGCACATCGCGGCCCGCGGCGTATCGGACGGCCGGTGCCGGCGCGGCGCCGGCGTCGACGATCAGCACCGTCGTCCCGGCGCCGTGCTGCGGGTCGTCGACAAGCAGCCCGGAGGGCACGATCCGGTGCGTCACGCCGGCGGCGTCGGTCTCGACGAGCCGCAACCCGTGGGCGGCACCGGCGACGATCTCGAGGTGGGCCGCCCAGGAGGCCGTCGGCGCCGTGACCGCCAGCTGTCCTTGTCCCGCGTCGGATACGTTGTGGCCGATTGTTTCCGGCGCGAACAGGCCGTCAACGATGAGCACGGACACGGCCCGCTGCGGGAGTGCGACGACACCCTCGGCGCCGACGGCGAAGCAGGCGGTGTCCTCCGGACGGGACGACGCGGGCTCCGCCGACGGCGCGACGCCGGTCAGTCCGGACAGGGTGTGCACGTCCTCCGCGCGGACGCCGGCCGGCACGTCCGCATCGTCGTCGGCGATCACCAGCACGCCGGACACCCCCGGGACATCCGGCGACACCGAGTGCGGTGCTGCGGGATCGAGCAGGATCACGGCGGCCCCCGTCGCCGCGACGGCCCACCACGACAGCACCCGGTCCGCGTTTGGCCCGACCAGGACGCCGACCGCCGAGCCGGGTCGCGCTCCGAGCGTGCGCAACCGGGCGCCGAGGTCGCGAGCCCGCGCGTGCAGCTGCTCGAAGGTCAGCAGCGATGCGTCCGAGGATGTTCCAGAGACCTCGACGGCGGGTTCATGCCGGTGCCGCAGCGCGACGTCGGTGAGGGCCGTCCAGACGGTGCCCGCGTCCGGCGCCTCGTTCGCCGGCAGCGCACGCGCCTCACCGGCCGGGGTGTCGGAGAAACGCAGCGGCAGGTCGTCGACGCGGGTGTCCGGCGCCCGGAGGAGCGCATCGGCGAACGTGTCTAGCATCGACAGGAACTGCCCGTGGTGTTCGGCGACCTCCGCGTCGTCGTATCGGTTGGGGTTCGCCTCGACGCCGATCATCAGCGAGGAATCCTGATCCTCGCCGGGTACCGGGTAGATGTTGATCGTCAGGTCGTCGGCTGGGCCGACGGTCAGGATGTGAAACGTGGCTCGGGCTTCGCCGCAGGGGAATTCGCGGTCGAACAGCATCAGGTTGAGCATCGGCCCGGAGCGTTCCTGAGCCGCCGTGCGGGGTGTCGCCCCGGAGGACTCGTCGGCGGCGAGGTCGGCCCAGATGTCCTCGCCGCGGTAGCGCTGATGTCGCAGTGCGCCCATGAGCGCGGCCTGGGTGGACGCGAGCGCGTCGGCGACGCTGCCCGATCCGGTGACCCCGGTGCGCAGCGGCACGATGTTGGCGACCGGGAGCGGGGTGGCACGCAGCGCCGCGGTCGTCCGCGCGGCGACCGGGAACTGGAAGATCACTTCGTCGCCTTGCGCGGCCGCGCGGCCCAGATAGGCCGCGAAGGCGGCGACGAGAACGCTGGGCAGGATCGTCGAACCGTGTTGTGCCGCCGCACGCAACCGCGCCATCGTGTCGGCGGGCACTGCGGAGGCGACGCGCCTGGCAACGGCTGCGGGACGCCCCGGGCGGTGCGCCAGGGTCGCGGCGATCCCGACGCCCGCCATGTTCTCCCGCCAATACGCGCGGTCGGTGGCGAAGCGCTTCGACTGGCGGTACTCGGCGTCGGCGCGGGCCGGAAGGTCCAGGTCGACCGGCTTCTGGGGCGGCGCGGGCTCGCCGGTGACCGCCGCGTGATAGGCCGCGAGGGCCTCGACCATCCGGTCCTTGCCGCCCATCCCGTCCGAGAGCAGGTGATGACCGCGGTTGTAGACCAGCGCCTTGTCGTCGGACAGCCGGAACAGGCACCCGCGTGCGGTCCGGTCCACCCGGGGGTCGAGGGGTCGCGAATAGTCCTGCGCCATCATCTCCTCGGCGACGGCGCGCGGGTCCGGCCGGTCACGGAGATCGATGATGTCGGCCCAGTAGTGCAGGGCGGGGTCGTACACGCCGACCAGCCCGTCCTCGGTGTCGACGAACCGGAGCTGGGTGAACTGCGCGCGCTGCACCACCGTGCTGGTCGCCCGCACGAAGAGTTCGGCGTCGATGGGACCGTCGATCTCGACGTACTGGGCGACGTTGATCGGCACATCGAGCGCCGCCTGCTGGGTGAACCACAGCGATCGCTGGGCCGCGCTGAGGGTGAAACGACGCGGGGCGTCGGGGTCGGAGGGACCCGACGGGGCCACGAACTCGCGCTTGGACGAATCGCTCATACGACGACCCGGCCTTTACGCGTGCGGCCGGGGAGAACGGGGCTCACGGGGCGGGCCGACCGTCTGATCCCCCCGGTCCCAGAAATGCCATGCCACACCCCGACGTGCATGAAAAAGGCGTGCGTCGGCCGCGAGATCGAAACACGGGCGTCGTCGAATTCAACGCCTTGCCTCACCACTCACCATGTGCCGTCCTCTTGTCACGCCGATCCGTTGCCGTCGGTCGCGTGGTGATTCTCATCATCGACGCGTCACCGGGGCGAACGGCCATTTCCCGACACTGTCATCGCAACGGCCGCTCGGCGTGAAACCGATGCGCGCCGAGCGGATGACAAGAGCCTATGGGACGGGTTGTCGCCTCACAACTCGGGGGAACGCCGTTACTGACGCTCATCGATGTGAACGGAATGGTATTTCGCGCGACCTGCGACGGGATTCGGAAACACCGTGAATGCACACCCGAATTCACGGTCGGCAGAACATCGTCGAAGTGTAGTGAAATGTCTCGGAATTGCACCCGAGGTGCAAATGACCGAGAAAGGAAAACGACGGCCGTGCGTACACGGGCCGTCGTTTTCCGGACAACAATCGCCGATCGCGCGATCAGCCCCCGAAGATGTCGCGCAGGTGCTCGACCTCGGTGACGCGCTCGGCGTGGGTCGGCGCGGTGGGCGAGGCCAGGATGCACGTGACACCGGCCTCCCGGAACGCTGCGACCCGCTCGGCCACCTGGGCCTTGGAACCGATCAGCGACATCGACGTGACGAGGTCCTCGGGGACCGCGGCCGCGGCCTCCATCTTTTTGCCGTCGAGGTAGAGGTCCTGGATCAGCTTCGCCTCGTCGGTGTAGCCGTAGCGGATGGCGAGCTGGTTGTAGAAGTTCTTCCCGCGGGCGCCCATTCCGCCGATGTACAGGGCGGCATGATGGCGCACGAGCTGCTTGGCGTTGTCGATCTGCTCGGCGTCGTCGGAGATGCGTGCGGTGGCCTGGACGACGATGCCCAGATCCCCCAGCGACGGATCGCGCTTGGCCTTGCCCGCCGCGAGCGACTCGCCGAAGGCGGCGTCGATCTGCTCCGGGTGGAAGAGGATCGGCTGGAGCTCGTCGAACATCTCGGCGGCCAACTCGATGTTCTTCGGTCCGATGGCGGCCAGGAGCAGCGGGATGTTGTCGCGTACGGGGTGATTGATGATCTTCAGGGACTTGCCCAGTCCCGAGCCGCCGTGCTCCTCGTCGAGCGGCAACGTGTAGTGCTTGCCCTGGTAGTTCAGCTTCTCGCGGCGCCAGACCATCCGGCAGATCTCGGCGTGCTCGCGGGCGCGTCCCAGCGGGTAGTCGTACTTGACGCCGTGGAATCCCTCGATCACCTGCGGACCGGATGCGCCGATACCGAGCACCGCGCGACCGCCGCTGATGTAGTCGAGGCCGGCCGCGGTCATCGCCAGGTTGGTGGGCGTCCGCGAGTACATGGGCAGGATCGCGGTCTGCAGTTCCATCGTCTCGGTCTTGGCCGCGATGTACCCCAGCTGCGAGACGGCGTCGAAGCTGTAGGCCTCCGGAACCGCGATGCGCTGCACGCCCGCGGCTTCGAAGTCCGCGAGGTTGTTGATGGTCTCGCGGAAGTCACCCGCGTAGTTGATCGGCATGCCCAGCTTCATCGATGTCATGCCGACGGATTCTTCCACAGCGGCGACCGGTTTCCGAGGGTCTGTTGAACGTTCGATAGGTCCACCCCGGTCGGGGACCCCGCGCACCGGAACTGTGCCCGATGTTTAGGTAAATGAGGGCGGTAGGTCCCACAATCGTCACCATGAGCGGCGAGATGCTGATCCTGGTGCTGTTGGTGGTCACAGCCCTCGGCTTCGATTTCACCAACGGCTTCCACGACACCGGCAACGCGATGGCGACGTCGATCGCCACCGGCGCCCTGAAGCCGAAGGTCGCGGTCGGGCTGTCGGCGGTGCTCAACCTGGTCGGCGCCTTCCTGTCCGTGGAGGTCGCGGCGACCATCACCAAGGACGTGCTGAACATCCAGCAGACCTCGGGACCCGACGCCGGGGAGCTGGTGGCCGGATTGTCGGCGACGACGGCGCTGCTCATCATCTTCGCGGGCCTGATCGGCGGCATCCTGTGGAATCTCTTCACCTGGCTGTTCGGGCTGCCCTCGAGTTCGTCCCACGCCCTGTTCGGCGGGCTGATCGGTTCGGGCCTGGCCGCGATCGGTGTCAGCGGGATCAACTGGTCCGGGATCACCTCCAAGATCCTCATTCCCGCGCTGGCCGCACCGGTCATCGCCTGTCTGGTCGCGGCGTGCGGAACCTGGCTGGTCTTCGCGATCACCCGCCGGATCGCCGACCGGCAGAAGGAGGACGGCTTCCGCTACGGGCAGGTCGCCACCGCATCGTTGGTCTCGCTGGCCCACGGCACCGGAGACGCCCAGAAGACGATGGGTGTCATCGCGATGGCCCTCATCGCCACCGGACACCTCGAGGCGTCGAGCGTCAGCCACGGACTCCCCTTCTGGGTGGTGTTCAGCTGCGCCGCCGCCATCGCGATCGGCACCTACCTGGGCGGCTGGCGGATCATCCGCACCCTCGGCAAGGGACTCGTCGAGATCACCTCGCCGCAGGGCATGGCCGCCGAGGCGTCGTCGGCCGCCATCATCCTCACCTCGAGTGCCGCGGGCATGGCGCTCTCGACCACCCAGGTCGCGACCGGCTCCATCCTGGGTTCGGGGGTCGGCCGCAAAGGCGCCCAGGTCCGCTGGTCGGTCGCCGGCCGGATGGCCGTCGCCTGGGTGACGACCCTGCCCGCCGCCGGCGCGGTCGGTGCCGCCTGCTACTTCCTCGCGCACCTGTTCGGCGACGTCACCGGGGCCCTCATCATCTTCGCGATCCTGGTCGTCGCGTCGGGCTACATGTACTGGCGCGCGCAGGAGAACAAGGTCGACCACGAGAACGTCAACGACGCCTGGGAGGGCGAGGCCCTCGCGGGCGAGGAGTGGGAGGAAGCGGTCGCCACCGAGACGGACGACACGACCCTCCCGCTGCCGCCGGTCATCCCGGCCGAGATCATCGTCCAGCACGACCCGGAGAGGAGTGCGTGAGAATGGAGACGCTCGAGGCCATCGGCAAGGTCCTCATCGTCGGACTGGTACTGGGAGCGGGACTGCCCGCGCTGTTCGCAGTCGGGTTGCGTCTGCGGTCCCTCGCCGAGGGTTCCGTCGCCGCCGACGGAACGACCTCCGATCCGCATCCCGCGCTGAAGCCCGTGGCGTACCTCATCTTCGGCGTCGTCATCCTGGTGATCGTCGTCGGGATCCTCTGGATCACCCGGCAGACGATCTTCTACTACACCGGCGTCAAGATCTTCCCGTTCGGCTACAAGTGATCGTCCCCGCTTCTGATCGGAGACACCCCGTGGACCGCCCGACACTTCTGCAGAAGGTCGTGGAGTGGTTGCGCGCCGGCTACCCCGACGGCGTCCCGCACAACGACTACATACCGCTCGTGGCGCTGCTGCGCCGGCAGCTGACCGACGACGAGGTGAGCCAGGTGTCGGCGGAGCTGGCCCGCGAGTCCCCGCCGCCACCCGAACCGATATCGCGGATCGACGCGGCGGTGAAGATCACCCACTACACCCATGAACTGCCGCACGAGGACGACATCGCGTGGGTACGCGCACACCTCGTCGCCCGCGGATGGCCGTTCAGCGACGACCCCGACCCCGATGGGGGCCGTCCGGCGGACGGAGACCCGTCCTGAGGACCCTGCGAACCCTGCCGCTGCCGTCGACCGCCGCCGTGCTCGACCACGTCGACGACCTCCGGGCGATCCTCGACGGTTCCTCGGCCTTCCTGCCCGTGCCCGACGACGCCCGCGCCGCAGCCGAACTCGCCTCGGCGCTGCAGGTGGGCGCACCCATCGACGACCCCGTGTCCCTCGTCGTCTCGACGTCGGGGTCGACGGGCACCCCCAAGGGCGCGCAACACTCTCCCGGGAGCCTCGCCGCGTCGTCGCGGGCCACCGCCGATCATCTGGGCGGGCCGGGCAACTGGCTGCTGGCGCTGGCCCCGCACCACATCGCCGGCCTGCAGGTCCTGCTCCGGGCGCTGACCGCCGGGCAGACGCCCGTGGTCCTGAACATGCGGGCCGGTTTCGATCCCGAGGTCTACGCCCGCGCCGTACGCGACTTCGAGGGTCCGCGGCGATACACCTCGCTGGTGCCCACCCAGCTCGTCAAGGTTCTCGACCAGCCCGCCGCGACCGCCGCCTCGCGGGAGCTCGACGCCATCCTCGTCGGCGGTGCGGCCACCCCGAAACCGTTGTGGGACAGAGCGGTCGACGAAGGTCTCCCGGTCGTCGCGACATACGGGATGAGCGAGACCGCCGGAGGGTGCGTCTACGACGGGCGACCACTCGACGGCGTCGCGGTCCGCATCGCCGATCCGGCACCCGACGGGGTGGGGCGCGTACTGCTCGGCGGTCCGGTCGTCGCCTCCGGCTATCGCAATCTGCCCGACCATCCGGCCTTCGCCGAGCCGGGCTGGTTCCGCACCGACGACCTCGGCCGCGTCGACGACGCCGGACTGCTCTCGATCGTCGGCCGCGCCGACGAGGCCATCTCGACCGGCGGCCTGACCGTCGTACCGCAGGTCGTCGAGGCCGTGATCGCCGACGACCCGGCGGTCGCCGAATGCGTCGTCGTCGGACTCCCCGACGACCGGCTCGGCGAGGCGGTCACCGCATTCGTCGTCGTCCGTCCCGGAGAACGCCTCGACGTCAACCGCATTCGCGATTCGGTCACCGAGCGGCTCGACAAGTACGCGGCCCCCCGGCGGGTCGTCGAACTCGACGCCCTCCCCCTCCGCGGACCCGGCAAGTACGACCGTCGCGCGTTACGGGCCCGCTTCGGTGCGCAGATGTAGTGTGTCGTCGCGCCTGGCGCAACGATGTGCGACAACTGCAGTTCAGGCGGCGGTCGCAAGTGCCTGGGAGATCGACGTCGCGACGTACTCCGCTCGGTCGCGGAGGTCACCCCAGGTGTAGTTCAGCACCGTCCAACCCGCCGCGATGAGCGCATTGCGTCGGGTGCGGTCACGCTGAAACGTCTTCGCGTCACGGTGGAAGGCGAACCCGTCGATCTCCACCGCCACCATCCGGTCGAGGAAGGCGAAGTCGATCTCGTACCCACAGGTCGGATGGTTCGCCACCCACCCTTCGATACCCGCGGTCCGGAGGATCGTGACAGCGAGCCGCTCGGCGGCCGACCGCGCACCCGATTCCAGCAGTTGGACCATCGGACCCATGTCCGCCGCGCCGACGCACCGGCGCCGCCGCTCGTAGGCCTCGACGAGACGCTCGACCGTGGTGCGCCGCTGCTGCAGCGCAGCATCGATGACCTCGCCGCCGCCCTCTACCGCACCCTCCAAAACCGACAACGCGACCCCGGTGACCGGTAGCCCGTCCCGGGTCAGCACGTCGGCGTCGGCGAGAGCGCGGTTGAGAATCCGGACTCCCGTCACCGGATGACCGTGGCGGCCGCGAAGAGCGGTGACCGTGGGCAAGGCGGGTGGGGCTTCGACGATCCCATGCCACCATGCGGCAGCGAGTCCCGAGAGGACCCCGTGAGTGCCGACGGCCAGCGTCGCGGTCCGGATTCGCGTCCTGTCGGTCTCGGGGTGGTCGGCGAGCCGATAGACACGAGGATGCACCGATACCCACTCGCCGGCCCGCACCCGACGGTGCACCGCCGACCGGTTGATGCCGTGTCCGCGGGCATCGGCAACGGTGAACACGCCGTCCTGGTCGAGGGCGAACGCCCGAAAGTCCGGCGGAAGATGCATGACCTTCATACGCACCTGCGCCGCAACCGGTTCCATCGCTCGACGTCCCCCGCAGATGTAGTGTGTCGTCGCGCCAGGCGCCACGAAGTTCTACACCTGCCGGGCAGCCGCCGGCTCGCGCGCGCGGCCGTGACACGATGAACCCCGTGGCTACCCCCTCGCAGTGGATCCAGGGCGCTCGTCCGCGCACGCTCCCCAACGCGATCGCGCCGGTCGTGGTCGGTGTCGGCGCGGCGGCGCACTCCGGCGACGTCACGTGGTGGAAGTCCGTACTCGCGCTGGCGGTGGCCGTCGCGTTCATCATCGGCGTGAACTTCGCCAACGACTACTCCGACGGCGTGCGGGGGACCGACGACGACCGGGTCGGTCCGATGCGCCTGGTCGGGTCGGGCGCCGCCTCGCCGAAGGCCGTGAAGACCGCCGCGTTCCTGTGCTTCGGGATCGGCGCGGTCTGCGGGCTCGTCCTCGCCATCGCGACGGCGTGGTGGCTCGTGCTGGTCGGCGCGATCTGCATCGCCGGCGCCTGGTTCTACACCGGCGGCAAGCGCCCATACGGCTACGCCGGCTGGGGCGAGGTCGCGGTGTTCACCTTCTTCGGGCTCGTGGCCGTCCTCGGCACCCAGTTCGTCTCCGCCGGCCGCGTCGACTGGGTCGGACTGGCCGGCGCGATCGCGATCGGCGCGATCTCGAGCAGCGTGCTGGTCGTCAACAACCTCCGAGACATCCCCAGCGACACCGAATCCGGCAAGATCACCCTCGCCGTGCGCCTCGGTGACGCCCGGACCCGGATCCTGTTCGCCGTGCTTCTCCTGACTCCGCTCGCGATGAGCGTGGTCCTGGCGTTCGCGACCCCCTGGGCGCTGCTCGGACTGGTGACGTTCCCACTGCTGTGGCAGGCCTACGCCCCGGTCCGAACCGGGGCGGCCGGACCGGGACTGATCCCGTCGATCGGGACGACCGGCAAGGCGATGCTCGCCTGGGCGGTCGTCACGGCGGTCTCGCTCGCGCTCACCTGACGGACCTCGACGCCAGACCTGCGCCGACGATCAGACCTGCGCCTCGACGTCGGGCAGGCTCGCCACGACCGCGGCGCGGAGTTCGTCGGCCGTGGTGGCGGACTCGATCAACGCCCGCGACGCGTCGTCGGCGGTGTCGATGATCCCCAGCAACAGGTACTCCGCGCGGAGGCGGCGGTCACCCCGTTCCCGCGCGATCTCCATGGCCCGGCCGAACACCGTCCGGGTGTCGTCCGCGAAACGCGGACGGGCGCCCCGGCCCCGCGGTCCGCGCCGGCCGCGCCCCGGCTCCCAGGGCCCCTCGCCGCCGAACGGTCCGCCCGGTCCGAAACTTCCCGGCCCGAAACCCTCCGGCCCCAAACCACCCGGCCCGAAACCCTCTGGCCCGAGACCCTGTGGGCCGCAATCCGGCCGGGGTCCGCGACCGCGACCATGGTGCCGGTGCCCCCGACGCCCGTGACCACGTCCTCGAGGGCCGCGCTGGGCACGCTCGCCCCAGCCGTCGGACAGGTCCTCACCGAAGCGCCCGCGCACCGCGTCCCGGACCTTGTCGAGGTCGATCCCGATGCTGCGCAGGGCTTCTCGATCCTCCTCATAGCGTTCGCGAGCCGACTCGTCGTCGGCGGTCTCCGCGGCGTCGGACCGTTCCGCGTGCTCGTCGTGATACTTCCGAACCACCTCCCGGGCCGACGTCAGCGCTAGCCCCTGGTCGGCCAGCAGCGCGAACAACGGGCTGCGGGCGTTGCAGAGCATGCCCAGGATCAGGTGGTCGTTGCCGAGTTGCCGGTGACCCAGGTCGCCGGCCTCCTGCGTGGCGAAAGCCAGCAGCATCTTGTCATCGCGACTGATTCGCTCAAACATCTGTGTCTCCTTCTGGCCCACTCGCGCGGGCCTCACGTTGTGAGTGCTTCTGATGCACGGCCTGTCGGCTGATCTGCAGCACTTCTGCGATCGCCTGCCAGCTCCACCCGTGGGCACGGGCGTTGGCCACCTGCACGTCCTCGAGTCGGTCGGCCAGGGTGCGCAGGGCGCGTACCGCGGCCAGGCCCCTCGCCGGATCGCCGCTCGCGGCGTCTCCGGCCAGCTCGGCGCTCGGTGCGTCGGGTGCGGTGTCGGTGCTGTGGTCGTCGTGCATGATGTCAGGTTATGTTGACATCATGGTCGTGTCAAGAATAGTTGACGAGCGGGGCATGGCACACCTGGTTCGATCGCGCATCCGCGACCGGACTACTCGTTCTGGATCGACTCGCTGATGTTCATCCGCCCGGCCCGGACCGCGGGGACGAAGGCACCGATCAGGCAGAGAGCCACGGCGATGGTCACGAAGAGCAGGGCCGACGGCCGTGGCGAGTACAGCACCGTCAGGGACGTCGTGATGGTCAGGATCTGGTTGCTGAGCAGATGCATGGCGGCACCGAGGACGACGCCGAGGACCGACCCGACCAGGGCGACCGCTCCCGCCTCGGCGAGCACCGTCCGCGAGACGAACCGGCGGGAGGCCCCCATCGCCCGCAGGACGCCCAGCTCGCGGCGTCGTTCGAGGACCGACAGCAGCAGCGTGTTGAGCAGTGCGATCGCGGCCGCACCGGCGACGATCCACTGGATGGCGACCGCGAACGCGCCCGCCTGCTCGACAGTGGCCTGGGTGGCCGCGAGGGCCTCGGCACCGCTGTAGACACTGATGGGCTTGTTGCCCGTCGTCGGGACGCCGTCGACGAGCGCCTCGAGGTCCCGGCGGACCTGCTCCGGGTCGGCATCGGGCGAGGTGATCACCTGAAGGTAGGTGTCGCCGTAGCGGTCGAACCACTCCCCCAGCAACTCCTGCGACATGGCCGCCACACCGGAGTCGAGGGAGACGTAGTCGACGGTGTCACGCACGACCGTCTGCCGCGGACCGTTGGGGGTCGCGAGTTCCACCGTGTCGCCCGTGCCCACGCCCAATGCGCGGGCCAAGACGCTCGACATCAGGATGCCGTCGCCGGCGAGGACGCTCGCCACCGCTTCCGGCGACGCTTTGCGCATGAACGGTGCGCGCGAACCCGGCTCGAGCCCTTGCACATTTGCCTTGCTCTCGCCGATGTTGACCGCGGCCCACTGACCACCGACGACCTCGGTGACCCCAGGAACCGCCGCAACGCGTTCGGCCACCGAGGGCGGCAGGATCGGACCCAGGGGCAGGCTCGCGGCCGACGTCGACGACACGTAGAAGTCCGGATCCCCCAGTCCGTCGAGCGATTTCGACATCGACGAGACGAGGTTGTCCAGCGCTCCCGACGTCCCCATGCCGACCGCGATGGCCACCGCGACCGTCATCAGCGTCGCCCACGCGCGCCGCGGGGCGCGCTCGGTGTTCACCGAGGCGAGCTGTCCGGGGCCTCCGAACCAGCGCGCCACCCGAACCACCGCCCAGGCCAACGGTTTCGACAGCGCGAAGCACAGCAGCAGCGCGCCGACCAGATAGAAGACGCCGGCGACGATGGCCGGGCGGCCCGGCACGGTTGCCACGACCACCCACGACGCGATCAGGCCGGCGACCCCGAGCACCGCGGCGATCACCACCGCGGGACCACGCCGCGCGGCGGAGTCCGACACCTCGACCGGAGCCATCGCCTCCACCGGCGAGACCGCGAACACCGCCCGCGCGGCCAGCGTCGTCGCCGCGACACACGCGACCACGCAGGCGATCACCGCCGCCGCGGGCGCGTATCCGGGCAGGTGATAGTTGATGACGGTGCCGACGGAATCGGCCGGGGGTTCGGGCAGGCTGCTGATCACCGCCCGCCCGGCCAGGATTCCAAGGGGGATGCCGAGTACGCCGCCGACGAAACCCATCAGCGCGGCCTCGCCGAGCATGTCCCCGACGAGGTGAGACCGCTTGGCCCCCAACGCTCGGATCATCGCCAGCGACCTCCGCCGCGACGCCACCGCCATGTTCATCGTGTTGAACACCAGGAAGGCGGCGATCACCAGCGACACGAGCGAGACCAGCAGGGTCGCATCGCGGGTCACCGAACTCGCGACCTCGGCCTGCTTGGCGCGGAAGTCCGGATCGACCACCACCGCACGGCCGTCCACGATGCCCTGCAACTGCGAGCGCACGGCGGACAGATCGGCGCCGGGCTCGGTCACGATGAGGATCGAGTCGAGCCGGCCCTCGAGTCCGACGAGCCGCTGCGCGAGGTCGACGTAGGCGAAGAGAAAGCGGCCGTTGTTGAGACCGGCGGCCTGCTCGTTGCCGACGACCTCGAGGACCTCGACCTCGATCCCGTTGACGGTCAATCGGTCTCCGCGGTCGAGCCCGAGTCCCGGGCCGACGAACACGCCGGTGCGCAGTCGGTCCAGGTCGACGGTCCCCGGACCGGTCCCGGCCTGCCCCTGCTGCAGGGCGCCGCGCAGACTGCCCGAGAGCTGGGTGACGCGCTGATCGGAGCCGAGCAGCGGCACGGCCGAACCGTCGACGACGACCGACCCGCGGATCATCGGCACGACGGCCGCCGCCGCGTCGACGTCGCGACGGATCTCGCCGGCCAGCGACTCGTCGACGCCGGTGTCGGTGATACCGGCGACCTCGATGTCGGCGACCCCCGACACCGCGTTGTTGAAGTCCCGCACCGATTCCGACGCCGACCCGTAGGTGCCGAGCACCGCGATCAGCAACGCCGACGACACGACCACCACCGCCAGCGAGGTGAGCAGGCGCAGCCGGTGGGTACGGATCTCGCGCAGATTCAGCAGGCGGATGCGGGTGAGACCGGCGGCTAGGGCGGCGGCCCGAGAACCCCGTCCCGCCACTAGGCGATCTTCCCGTCGCGGACCGTGATGGTGGTATCGGCGACCGCGGCGGCCTTCGGGTCGTGGGTCACCATCACCACCAGCCGGTCGGGGGTGTCGTGCGCGACCTCGAAGAGCAGTTCGAGTACCGCCTCACCCGTCTTGGAGTCCAGGTTGCCGGTCGGTTCGTCGGCGAGCAGGATCGTCGGGTCCATGATGAGCGAGCGGGCGATCGCGACGCGCTGCATCTGGCCGCCGGACAGCTCCGAGGGCCGATGGTCGATTCGATCGCCGAGTCCGACCCGCCGGAGCAGGTCCACGGCACGGGGTTTCGCCTTGCGGAGCGACTGGTTGTCGAGCAGTCGCGGCAGCGCGACGTTCTCCCACGCCGACATCGTCGGCACGAGGTTGAAGAACTGGAAGATGAACCCGACGCGGTTGCGCCGGAACTCGGAGGCGGCGGTGTCGTCGAGTGCCCCGAGGTCGACGCCGTCGATGCTGATCCGGCCCGACGTCGGGGTGTCGAGAGCTCCGAGTACGTGCAGCAGGGTGCTCTTGCCCGCTCCCGACGGGCCGACCACCGAGACGAACTGACCGCCGTCGATGGACAGGTTCAGACCGTCGAGGGCGCGAACCCGTTCCTCGCCCATCTGGTACTCGCGCACCAGATCGACTGCTTCCACCAGGGCACTTCCGGTGCCGGGCGTCCGCCCGGGTTCCATCGACACTCCCGGATCGTAACCCACCCGCGGCGGCCGGCCCGGCTCTCAGGTAGTCCAGCGACCGGTGGCGAGGAACTGGTCGAGCACCGTCTCGGCGGGGCCGAGGTCGAACGAACCGGCGGCGAGCCAGTCGTCGTCGAAGTAGGTCGTCGCGTACCGATCCCCGGAGTCACACAGCAGGGTGACGATGCTGCCGGGCGTGCGCGCGGCGACCATCTCGGCGACGAGCGAGAAGGCCCCCCACATGTTGGTGCCGGTGGAGCCACCGACCCGACGACCGAGGAGGTCGCTCACGCGGCGGGCGGTCGCGATCGACGCCGCATCGGGCACCCCGATCATGCGGTCGATGACCTGCGAGATGAACGACGGCTCGACCCGCGGCCGGCCGATGCCTTCGATGCGCGAACCGGTCTGGGCGGTCAGCGTGCCGTCCGCCGACGCGTAGGCCGGCAGGAACACCGAGTTCTCCGGGTCGACGACGGCCAGCCAGGTGTCGTGGCGCCGGTAGCGCACATACCGTCCGAGGGTCGCCGACGTACCACCGGTACCCGCCCCCACGACGATCCAGGTGGGGATCGGATGCTCTTCCTCGGCCAGTTGGGCGAAGATCGACTCGGCGATGTTGTTGTTGCCGCGCCAGTCGGTCGCACGCTCGGCCATCGTGAACTGGTCGATGAAGTGGCCGCCGAGTTCGGCCTCGAGACGCAGCGCCTCGGCATAGACCTCGCCGGGGTGGTCGACGAAATGGCACCGCCCGCCGTGGCGTTCGATGAGTGCCGTCTTCGCGGGCGAGGTGCTCCGCGTCATCACCGCGATGAACGGGACCCCGATCAGTTCGGCGAAGTAGGCCTCGCTGACCGCCGTCGACCCCGACGACGCCTCGATCACCGGCGTGCCCTCGACGACCCACCCGTTGCACAGCGCATAGAGGAACAGTGAACGCGCGAGCCGGTGCTTCAGCGACCCCGTCGGATGGGTCGACTCGTCCTTGACATAGAGGTCCACGCCGACCTCGCGGCTCGTGTCGCCGTCGGCGACGGTCCAGCGCGACCATGCGGGCAGCGCGACGCGGAGGAGATGGGTGTCGGCACTGCGCCGGCCGTCGGCCTCGATGAGGCGGACGGCGTTCTGGGTCCAGGCCCGATCAGCGCGACGGTCGACGACTCGCGTGGGTTCCACGGGTCGCCGAACTCACTTCTCGCCGCGGAGCCGAGCCTGCAGGTCGTCGTGCTTGGAACGGCGACCGGCCTCCAGTGCCGCGATCTCGCTGTTGACCTTCAGACGCAGGGTCTTGAAGAGGACCATGCCGAGCGGGAGCGCGATCAGCACCCCGAACACCGCCGCCACGAGGAACGGCACCTCGACGCCGACCAGGTTGCCGCCGACCATGATGATCACCACGACCGCGGTGACGAGCAGCAGACGCGCGAACGTGTACGCGAACAGGGCGAACGCCAGGGTCATCGGGCGTCCACCCGCCTGCGGCGTGGCGTCGCCGGCCGTGGTTTCGCGGGTGGCCGCGTCGGGCGTGGCCTTCTTGCCGGGGGTGGGGTCGGGCGTTTCACTCACCCCCTCAGCGTACTGGGCGGTCTCGGCGCTCCCGCAGGTCGCGGGCCTTTGCATGCTCTTTACCTCCCACTGACGGTTCGAGTACCTGGGCGATTTGCGTGTATTCATAAGGAACTCGTCCACCACCGTGCAGAGCCGCTTCGCCATCTCGGCGCACCGACCGAGCACTCCAACACGCACAGGGGGAATCATGACCAGCATCGAGACCGCACCGCCCACGACCTACATCACCCCGGGACTGGCCAGCCAGCACACGTTGACCCCCGGCCAGGTCGCCGCGATGTTCAACGTGAATCCCAAGACGGTCGCCCGCTGGGCGAGCTCCGGCATCCTCGGCTCGATCCGCACCCCGGGCGGCCACCGACGCTTCCGCGAGGAGGACGTCGTCGCCTTGCTCAACCGCCGCGCCCACTGACCCGACGGCCCTGTAGTTCTCCCGACGACCCGACGCCCGGCCGGACCTCATCCGATCGGTGGAGAAGTGCGGGTCAGGTCGGCTTTCGCCCTGACCTCTCAGGCGTCTCACGTACGCTGGTCGTCGGGAGGTTGTCATGATCTATCTGTTCGCCGTTCTGGGTCTGCTGGCCATCGGTTTCCTCATGTGGCGCGCCTTCGGACCCCACTCCGACGAGTCCGGCGACACCCCTTCGCCCGGCCCGCGTCGATCCCGTCCCCGCGGCCCGCTCGGCCCCGACGACGACCCCGATTTCCTGCGCGACCTGGACAATCGCACCCGCGGCACCAACGGCACCGACGGTGATGAGATCTGAGGCGTGACGCGCGGCCGAAAAGCTGAGACCAGGTTCAGAACGTCTCTGCGGAACATACCCGTGGGTAGGGTATTGTCCACTTCACCATCGACTCCCCGATGGCCGGACCGAGAGAAGGCGCCGTTGAACCCGGGACGATCTCCGCGAGGGGCGTCGACCGATGACGACCTGAGCTTCGCCGAGAAGATCGGATACCTCTTCGAACACAGCCGTGACGAGAACGGCATCCGATATACCGGCAAGAAGATCGCCGAGAAGGCCAACCGTCTCGGCTACTCGCTGTCCGACGCGTACATCTCCCAGCTACGCACCGGCAAGGCCCGCACGCCGTCGTTCCGCACCGTCGAGGCCATCGCTCGCGCCTTCGACGTCAGCGTCACCTATTTCCTGTCCAACCCCGACGAAGACCTCGAACGCGTTCGGCAGCAACAGAATTACGTCGAGATGCTCCAGGTCACCGGGAGCCACCTGTCCGGCATCGACATGGGTTCGCTGTGCCCGGACACCATCGACGCACTCATCGACCTGCTCAAACTGGTCAAAGCCCAGGCGATCGCCAAGCGGGCGGAGGAGAACTCCCCGAGCGAGGCGTCCGGCTGACGGTTTCCGCCGGCGGGCCTCACGACCGGGCGGTACTCACAGACCGGCGTAGGAGTGCAGCCCCGAGACGACCAGGTTGATGATGAACAGGTTGAACAGCATCGCCACGAATCCGGCGACGTTGATCCAGGCCGCGGCATTGCTGCGCCAGCCCGCCGTCGCGCGTGCGTGCAGATAGGCCGCGTAGATCACCCAGGCGATGAAGGACACCGTCTCCTTGGGGTCCCAGCCCCAGAATCGGCCCCAGGCCGCCTCGGCCCAGATGGCACCGCAGATCACCCCGAGGCCGAACAGCGGGAAGCCGATCACGACGCACTTGTAGGCCAGGCGGTCGAGTTGCTCGACGGACGGCAGATGTTCGACGACCCGACGGACTGCGCCGCCCAGACCCGGACGGGTCGCGGTTGTGGCGGAGTCGTCGGACGAGGTCGGAGCCCACCGCATCTTGATCAGGTAGAGGATGCTAGCCACACCGGACACCAGCAGGATGCCCGAGGACACCGAGATGATCGAGACGTGCACGGCGAGCCAGTAGGACTTCAGGGCCGGGACGACGGGTGCGGCCTGGGTGTAGAGCCAGCGACCGGCGATGAACATCAGCAGGATGACGGGCAACAGCACGAACGAGAGCAGCGGGCGGTGCTCGCGCTTGCGCAGGATGATCAGGGCGGCGAGCACGCCCGCGGCACACGTCATCGAGATGAACTCGTACATGTTGCCCCAGGGCGCACGGTCGGTCGCGATGCCGCGGAGCACGATCGAACCGATGTGCGCGGCGAGGCCGACGACGACGACCGGGAGCGCCATGTTGCCGAGCTTCTCGCCCAGGGTCCGGCGCGACGACTCGTCGACCCGCCCGGGCACCCGCGTGTCGGTTCCGTTCGCCCCGGCGTTGACCAGCTGCTTCTGCTCGAGGCGTCGGCCGCGGACCGCGGCGAGGGCGCCCAGGAACAAGATGACCGCGACGACGTAGACCGTCATGGCCGTGCCGTAGAGCAGGTCCGAGTACCGCGCGAGGGTCTCGTCGATCGGCATCGCCGGAGCGTCGGTGTTCATGTGCTTCCTTTCGCCGGCCGCTAGAGCCGCCGGGTCGTCCGCCGCGAGGCAGGTCCGTCGGCGTCGTCGGCCACCAGCTCGGCCGCCTGCTCGTCGAAGCCCTCACCCCAACCGGCCTGATCGGTACGCGCCAGCCCGGCGATTTCTACTACAGTACGTCGTTGCCCAGTGTCCGGGCCATCGGTGTCCGGGCCATCGGTGTCCTGGCCATCGCCGTCGGCATGAGCGCTCGCAGCCGGCACCGGGACCAGGCGGGCCCAGATGCGGCGGCGGCGGATCAGCAGCGACACCAGCAGACCGCCGAGCATGACGATCGAGCTCACCAGCACCCAGATCTGGGCGGGGTCGTGCGAGACCTGGACCGACACCCACCGCTCGTAGCCGTCGAAGGTCACCGTCGTGCCGTCGGCGAGGGTGTGGCTCTGGCCGACCGCGAGGTTGACCTGCGCCTGACGTTGGAGGCGGCCCTGTTCGACGAGGTCCTGATCGAGCGAGTAGACGTTCTGCGGTCTGCCGGTGTCCAGACCGGTGTCGCCCTTGAAGATCCGGATCGCGACGAAGGGGTCGTCGGGGGTCGGCGACGACGACGTCAGCAGCGAGCCGTGGAACGACGCGGTGGGCGCGAACAGGCCCTCCAGCGCGATCTGGTTCTTCCGGCGGTCGTCGGCGTCGGGGTACAGACCCGCCGGGGTGTCGAAACGGGCCGCGCCCGAGGAGAGCATCGTCTGGAGCTCGTCCGGCACGAACGGGGTGGTCTGCGTGCGCTTCTCCCCGTTGGGGAAGGTCACCGTGAACGTCGGCGCGAAACCGTTGCCGAGGACGTAGACCCGGTCGCCCGCGACGCGAAGCGGTTCGTTGACGCGCACCGACGCGGTGTCCCAGCCGGCGGGATCGCCGAGGTTGCCCACGCTGCCGTCACTGCCCGCGGCGTACCGGATGGTGGCGTCGTACATGTCGGGCTGACCGCTGGGCAGGAAGGTCGCCGAGAAGTCGTCGACGCGGAAGCAGAACGGCGACAGGTCGGTGCCGTCGACCAGGTTGCCGGCGCGGAACGAGTCGTAGACCGCGGTCGAGGTGTTGCACAGTCCCTGTTCGCCGTCGGCGACGAGGCTGCGGGTGCCCTCGTAGCCGTACATCTTGCCCAGCGCGATCGACACCAGCAGCGCCAGCAGCGCGAAGTGGAACACCAGGTTGCCGAACTCGCGCAGGTAGCCCTTCTCCGCCGAGACCTCGACGCACCCGTCCGGATACGCCTTGCTCGGCTCGCGGACCACGACCTCGCGACGCCACCCGCGCAACCGGCCGTCGATCCGTCGGGCGACCGTCTCCGGATCCCCGTCGACGGTGTGGGTCACGTGCCGCGGCAAGCGCGACAGGTTGCGCGGTGCGGCAACGGGTTTCGCGCGCAGGCTGTGGAAGTGCTCGACCATGCGCGGCGTCAGGCAGCCGACGAGGGAGATGAAGAGCAGGACGTAGATCGCGGTGAACCAGGCGCTGGAGAAGACGTCGAAGAGCTGCAGGCGGTCCATCCACACGCCGAGCTGACCGCGGGCGGCGATGTACTCCAGGGTCTTCTGCTCGTTGAGCTCGCGCTGCGGGAGCAGGGCACCCGGGATCGCGGCGAGGGCGAGCAGGAACAGCAGGATCAGCGCGGTCCGCATCGAGGTCAGCGAACGCCACAGGTTGCGCAGCGGCCACAGCACCCGGCGGCGGGCCCAGTGGGGCTTCGGGGCCGGCTCGGGGGTGTCCACCTGCGGGCGGTCGGTCACATCGGTCATCAGGACAGCACTCAGATCGGTAGTTGGGTGTCGGTGACGAAGCGGACCTGGACCCAGACGATGAACTGGTCCCACCAGCCGGTCAGGAGGGCGACGCCGACCCCGATCAGCAGGACGCCCCCGATCACCTGGATCGTGCGGGCGTTCCGGCGGAGCCAGCCGAGACTGCGCAGGGCCCAGGCCGAGGAGAACGCCAGGATCACGAAGGGCAGGCCCAGGCCGAGGCAGTACGCGACGATGAGGGTCACGCCCTTGGCCGCCGTCGACCCCTCGGTCCCGCTGACGGTCGCGATCACCGCCGCGAGGGTCGGCCCGAGGCACGGCGTCCAGCCGAGTGCGAAGACCGCTCCGAGCAGCGGCGCCCCGACGATGTTGGAGACCCGCCGCGGCTCGAAGCGGACCTCCCGCTGCAACGCCGGGATGAGACCGATGAACACCAGTCCCATGGCGATGGTCACGACCCCGCCGATGCGTTGCAGCAGTTCGCGATTCAACACGAAGGTACTGGTCACGCCGAGGACGGTGGCGGTGGCGGCGACGAAGACGACGGTGAAGCCGAGGACGAACAGGCCGGCGGCCAGCGCGACCCGCGACCGGCCGCTCTTGGCGCTCTCCCCCACCTTCACCGCGGGCGCCTCGGCCCCGACGAGACCCGCGAGGTAGGACAGGTAGCCCGGGACGAGGGGCACGACGCACGGGGAGGCGAAGGACACGAGCCCGGCGAGCAGGCAGGCGGCGAAGGCGAGCAGCAGCGGTCCGCTGGAGACGGTGTCGGCGAAGGTGTCGCCGATCGAGGAGGCGAGCACCAGGGTGGTGGGGTCCATCACATCGACCCCGCCGGCTCGGCCGCGACGCGCTTGACGACCTCGTCGAGCTCGTTGTCGGAGACCGCCTTGAGGAACACCGCCGCCGGACGGTGCTCACGATCGAGGACGATCGTCGTCGGCACCACCGAGGTGGGCGTGGTCAGAGCGGCCAGTGACATCCCCGGGAAGTCGTAGATCGACGGGAACCCGACCTTGCGGTCGAGCACGAAGTCCTTGGCGGACTCCCGGTCGTCGCGCAGGTTGATGCCGAGGAATTCCACCCCGTCGGCGCGATTGCGTTCGTAGACGCGCTCGAGGTCGTCGGCCTCACCGCGGCAGGGTCCGCACCATGAACCCCACACGTTGACGACGACGACCTTGTCCGCGAACCGCTCGTCGGACAGCGACAGCGGCTGCTCGGTGACGAGGTCCTCGCCGGCGAGTTCGGCGATCGGCTTGCGCTCGTCGGGCGCGTAGGTGATGACGGTCTGCCCGCCCGGTGACACGAACTGGAAGGTGTTCCCCTGCGCGACCGCGTCGTCGCCGGTGCTGCATCCGGCGACCAGCAGGATCAGGGCCGACAACATCGTCGGCAGGAGGAACTTGCGCACTACGTCAGGCTTTCTTCACGCACCGGTGGCCAGTGGGTCCGAGGACCCGGCCGGCTCGGAGTAGATGATGTCGACGAGGGCGTCGTCGTCGTAGATGAGGCTGGTCAGCGAGGCCAGCGAGCACTGGCGGCGACGCGGGTCGTGCCAGAGGCGCTGACCTTCGAGGAACCGGCGCAACGTGTACACGGGCAGTTGGTGGCTGACGCAGACGGCTTCGTGACCGCGGGCGGCGTCGCGGGCCTTGTTCGCCGCGGCCAGCATGCGGTGCGCGAGCTGGATGTAGGGCTCGCCCCACGACGGCGTGAACGGGTCGCGGAGTTTGGGCCAGTGCCGGGGCTTGCTCAGCGCACCGTCGCCGACGGAGACCTTGAGACCCTCGAAGACGTTGTCGGCTTCGATGAGGTCGTCGTTGGTGAGGATCGGGATGCCGTGCGCGGCGGCGATCGGGGTGGCGGTCTCCTGCGCGCGCTGCAGCGGCGAGGCGAACACGGCCTTGACGTCGTGGTCGGCGAGGGTGTCGGCGACCTTACGGGCCTGCGCCTGGCCGTCGCCGGAGAGGCGGAAGCCGGGGAGACGGCCGTACAGGATGCCGTCGGGGTTGTCGACCTCTCCGTGGCGCATCATGTGGACGATCGTGTGCATCAGGCGTTGTCCCCCGGGGTGGCTGCGGTCGCGGCCGCCTGCGCTGCCGCGGGCAGCGCATCGGCGATCTGCGAGAAAGCATCCTCGTCCAGCGCCGCGGACACAAACCAGGCTTCGTAGGCGCTCGGCGGCGCGTACACGCCACGCTCGAGCAGGGCGTGGAAGAATGGCGCAAACCGCCAGGTCTCGGTGGCGGCGACGCCGTCGTAGTCGAAGATCGGGATCTCCGGGTCGGTAGTGAAGAACACACTCAGCAGGCTGCCCGCCTTCTGCACGCGGTGGGCCACCCCGGCCGCGGAGAGGGCCTCGTGCAGCACGGTCGCGAGCCGGTCGGCGTTCGCGTCGAGCGTGCGGTAGACCTCGACGTCGGCGTTGCGCAGGGTGGCGAGGCCGGCGGCGACGGCGACGGGATTCCCCGACAGCGTGCCCGCCTGGTACACCGGCCCGGTCGGCGCGAGACGTTCCATGACGTCCGCACGGCCGCCGAACGCCGCCGCGGGCAGACCTCCGCTCATGACCTTGCCGAAGGTGTAGAGGTCACCGGCCACGCCCTCGAGTCCGTACCAGCCACTCGGGCTCACCCGGAACCCGGTCATGACCTCGTCCATGATCAGCAGCGCGCCGTGGCGGCGCGTCAGGTCGCGGAGTCCGGCGTTGAATCCCTCGACCGGCGCGACCGCGCCCATGTTCCCGGCCGCGGCCTCGGTGATGACGGCGGCGATGTCGTCGCCGAACTCGGCGAAGGCGTCGGCGACGGCGGTGAGGTCGTTGTAGGGCAGCACGAGGGTGTCGTGTGCCGACGCACCGGTGACGCCGGGGCTCGTCGGCAGGCCGAGCGTGGCGACGCCGGAGCCGGCCGCGGCCAGCAGCGCGTCGACGTGACCGTGGTAGCAGCCGGCGAACTTGATGATCTTGGACCGGCCCGTGTAGCCGCGGGCCAGCCGGATCGCCGACATCGTCGCCTCGGTGCCGGAGTTCACCAGCCGGACGCGCTCGACGGGGTCGACGCGGCCGATGATCTCCTCGGCGAGTTCGATCTCGGCCTCGGTCGGGGCGCCGAAAGACAGGCCGCCGGTGGCCGCCTCACGCACCGCCTCGACGACGGCCGGGTGCGCGTGCCCCAGGATCATCGGACCCCAAGAGCTCACGAGGTCGACGTAGTCGTTGCCATCGGCGTCGGTCAGCCGGCATCCGGACGCCGAGGCGATGAAGCGAGGGGTCCCGCCGACCGCGGAGAACGCGCGCACCGGGGAGTTGACGCCGCCCGGGATGGCCTGCGTCGCGCGGGTGAACAGCGCGGCGGAGGCGGCCGTGCCGGGAGCGGGCGTGGCAGCAGCGGAAGGGGTCACGGCCTACAGTGTTCCAAACGGCACCGGGTGACCCAAATCCTCGCTGGTCGGAGGGGGTGCGACCCGGCTCGAACCGGACCCGGTCAGCTCGCGAGCGCGGTGCGCACCTGCTCGGCGATCGCCGCCTGACCCGCCTCGTTGGGATGCACCGCGCCGGGTCCCGAGGTGGTCATCGGCTCGATCCAGCGCTGCGCGCCGGCACACGCGTCGTGACCCTCGGACACCTGTGACATGTCGACGAACTCGACGCCCTCGTCCTCGGCCGCGCGCCGCCCGTACGTGTTGAGCGCGGTCTGGAGCTCGCGGATCATCGATACGTCCCCGGCGGCGAGTCGCATCTCGGGATAGCAGCCGGCGGTCGGCGGGACCAGCCAGGGATAGCCGACGAGCAGGACGCGCGCGTTCGGCGCGCGGTCCCGGACGTCGCGCAGGGCCTGGCGCACGGCGGGATAGATGTCGGTGGCGACCGGCTCGATCAGCGCCCGTCCGTAACGGTCCGTGCACGGCGAGCCGGTGCGGTCGGCGTCGGCCAGTTCGCCGCAGAGCCGGATCGCGCGACCGTACGTCTCCTCGTCGTTGCCGCCGATCATCATCGTGACCACGTCGGTGTCGCCGTCGAGGGCGTCGAGCTGGGGCGGCACGCCCTGGTGCTGCGACTCGCGGAAGTCGGCGGTGTCGGCGCCCGCGCAGCTGACGTCGGTGAGGTCGAAGTCCTCGTCCGCCGCGACGACGTGCGCGTAGTTCCTCGACGACCGCAGGCAGTAGATCGGCGAGTCCTCCTCCAGTGGCCGCACGCCGGTCCCGGCGCTGAAGCTGTCGCCGAGGTTCACGTACTCCGTCGACTGTGCACTGTTCTCCGTCGACTGTGCAGTCGTTCGCGTCGACTGGGCAGGTGTTTCCGTCGACTGGGCGTCGTTCTGCGTCGACTGGGCACAGCCGGCGAGGACCGCTCCCGCCGCGAGCAGCACGAGCCCGGACCGGATGAGCCGCCGTGGACGTCGATCGTCGAACCTGCGTGCCGTCATGCCGCCATCCTGCGTCCGGTGAAGCCCGTCGGCAACCACCGACCGGCCGCCCGCCCACGCGAGTAGCGTGGTTCGCCGAGGGGGATCGCCGCATCGTGCGGGGTCCCGCAGCCGAGTCACGAGGATGTGAATGCGCATGAGCGACAAGGAGATTCTCGACCCGCAGGCCGTGCTCGACGGCGTGCCCACCGGGCTCTGGATCGACGGCCGGTCCACACCCGCAGCCGACGGCGGGACCTTCGAGGTCTACGACGCCGCGACCGAGGAGTCGCTCGTCTCGGTCGCCGACGCGGGGGTTGCCGATGCCCGCCGCGCTCTCGATTCCGCCGTCGCCGCGTCGGCGGACTGGGCGGCCACCGCGCCCCGGGAGCGCGGCGAAATCCTCCGTCGGACCTTCCAGTTGCTCACCGATCGCGCCGACGACATCGCCATGCTGATGACCCTCGAGCTGGGCCGCGCCCTCCCCGACAGCCGGGCGGAGACGACGTACGGACTCGAGTTCTTGCGGTGGTTCGCCGAGGAGGCCGTCCGGATCGGCGGTCGGTTCAGTCCGTCGCCGGCCGGCAACGGGCGCATCCTGGTGGCCCACCAGCCCGTCGGGCCGTGCCTGGCGATCACACCGTGGAACTTCCCGCTCGCGATGGGGACGCGCAAGATCGGGCCCGCGCTCGCCGCGGGCAACGTGATGCTCGTGAAGCCGGCCCGCGAGACGCCGCTGACGATGCTGGCACTGGCCGAGGCCTTCGCCGAAGCCGGTTTGCCGCCCGGCGTGCTGTCGGTGTTGCCCACCACGTCGAGCGGCGACGTGTCGTCGACGTTGATCACCGACGATCGCATCCGCAAGATCAGCTTCACCGGGTCGACGCCGGTGGGTCGCAGTTTGCTCGGTCAGGCCGCCGACCGCGTCCTGCGCACGTCGATGGAGCTCGGCGGCAACGCCCCGTTCCTGGTCTTCGACGACGCCGACGTCGACGCCGCGGTCGAGGGCGCGTTCGCCGCCAAGATGCGCAACGGGGGCGAGGCCTGCACCGCCGCGAATCGGTTCCTGGTGCAGTCCGGTGTCGCCGAGGAATTCACCGAGAAGCTGGTGGCGAAGATGTCGGAGGTCCGGATGGGACCGGGGTACGACGACGGGGTGACCCTGGGGCCGCTGGTGAACGCCGACCAGCGGGACAAGGTTGCCGACGCGGTCGAGCAGGCCGTCGCCGACGGTGCCCGTGTGCGACTGGGCGGCGAACGTCCGGAAGGTCGGGGTTTCTTCTATCCCGCAACGGTTCTCGACAACGTCGATCCGTACGCGCCGGTGACGCGCGAGGAGATCTTCGGACCCGTCGCGGTGATCAGCACCTTCGACGTCGAGTCCGCGGGCATCGAGGCCGCCAACTCGACCGAGTACGGCCTGGCGTCGTACTTCTACAGCCGCGACCTCGAGCGCTGCATGCGCGTCGCGGGCGCCCTGGACTCCGGCATGGTCGGGGTCAACCGCGGCGTGATCTCCGACGCCGCAGCACCGTTCGGCGGCATCAAGCAGTCCGGGATCGGACGCGAGGGCGGCAGCGAGGGCATCGACGAGTACCTCTCGGTGAAGTACATCGCGCTCACCTAGCGTGTTACGTATGTGACTAGTGATACAGGTGTTATCGATCCGATACCTGTACGACCGTACTGATCCCTACACTCGGTCACCATGCGTCGTAGAACCCTCACGACCGCGGCAGCCGCGGCCGCAATCGCAACTGCCGCCTCGGTGGCGGTCGCCGTCGCACCGTCCGAACCGGTGGCGTAGGTCGAGAACGCCGCGATCAGTACCGATTTCGGCAGCGTCGACCTCGGTAGCTCCGAACTCGGCACCCCGAACAGCAACTTCCTCTGGCAGAGTCCGGGGACCCGGTACATCGTCGTACTCGGCGCCAAGTTCGGCGTTCTCGGGCAAACTCCGGATGTCCTCAAGCGTCGTCTCGACGTCGCGGCGAACCTCGGCAAGAAGCACCCGTTCAACCGCATGATCGTCTCCGGGGGCGACACCCACTGGCTGCCCGTCACCGAGGCCCAGTTCATGAACCTCGGGCTCATCCGACGTGGAATTCCCATGTGGCAGATGGTCAACGAGGGCGCCTCCACCTCCACGGTGCAGAACGCCCAGAACACGGTGCGGATGCTGAAGCACATGGGCGCCAACGGCGCGATCATCGTGACCAACGGCTTCCACATGGAACGCGCGATGAAGAACTTCCGCGACGCGGCCCGGCAACAGGGCGCGCGCATCGAGTTCCGGTCGGCGTACGCCTAGCACCTCGCGAATACCCTTCTCGCGTCGCCATTTCCATCCCGCTGATTCGATCCCATCAGCGGGACGGAAACGGCACCGCGAGAACGCAGCTCGCCCCGCCGGCCGAAGCCGACGGGGCGAGATCGTGTTGCTTCAGGGGCGATCAGCGCAGGAGCGCGCGGCTCATGACGACGCGCTGGATCTGGTTGGTGCCCTCGTAGATCTGGGTGATCTTGGCGTCGCGCATCATGCGCTCGACCGGGAAGTCGCGGGTGTAACCGGCACCGCCGAAGAGCTGGACGGCGTCGGTGGTGACCTCCATGGCGACGTCGGAGGCGAAGCACTTCGACGCCGAGGAGATGAAGCCCAGGTTCTTCTCGCCGCGCTCGGCGCGAGCGGCCGAGGTGTAGACCATGAGGCGAGCGGCCTCGACCTTCATCGCCATGTCGGCGATCATGAACTCGACGCCCTGGAACGAGCTGATCGGCTTGCCGAACTGCTTGCGGTCCTTGACGTATTCGATCGCCTTGTCGAGCGCACCCTGCGCGATGCCGACGGCCTGCGCGCCGATGGTCGGGCGGGTGTGGTCGAGGGTCTGCAGGGCGGTCTTGAAGCCGGTGCCCTCGTCGCCGATGATGCGGTCGAGCGGGATGGTGCAGTCCTCGAAGTACAGCTCGGCGGTGGGCGAACCCTTGATGCCGAGCTTCTTCTCCAGCGGGCCGACGGTGAAGCCGGGGTCGTCCTTGTGGACCATGAACGCGGAGATGCCGTTGGCCTTCTTCTCCGGGTCGGTCACGGCCATGACGGTGTACCAGGTCGACTTGCCGCCGTTGGTGATCCAGCACTTGGAGCCGTTGAGGACCCAGTTGTTGCCGTCCTTGCGGGCGCGGGTCTTCATGCCTGCGGCGTCGGAACCGGCCTCGCGCTCGGACAGCGCGTAGGAGGCCATGGCCTCACCGGAGGCGATGCCCGGGAGCACCTGCTGCTTGAGCTCGTCCGAGCCGTTGAGGATCAGGCCCATGGTGCCGAGCTTGTTGACGGCCGGGATCAGCGACGCCGAGGCGTCCACGCGGGCCACTTCCTCGATGACGATGCAGGCTGCGATCGAGTCGCCGCCCTGGCCACCGAACTGCTCGGGGACGTGGATGGCGTTGAAACCCGATGCGTTGAGGGCGTTCAGCGCCTCCTCCGGGAAACGCGAGTTCTCGTCGACGTCAGCCGCGTGCGGCTCGATCTCCTTCTCGGAGAGCGCACGGATCGCCTCGCGCAGCGCGATGTGCTCTTCCGGGAGCTCGAAGACGTTGAAGTCGGGATTTCCGTAGCCCATGACAACTCCTCACGGCACAGCGAGTGCCTGTTCGTTCCCGGCACAGGGGGTGCCGGCAGATGTTGACAACCAGTTCAGCACGGCACTGAGTGCCATGTCAATCGATGCAATCCCCGTCCCCGCCGATTGTCCCCGAAACCGGCGCCGATGTCCCGCAGCCCTCCGCCGGGTCAGTCCTCCCCCAGCTCTTCGGCCACCCGACGTGCGACTTCCGAGCGAGACATCCCGGCCGGATAGGCAACCACGGTGACCTGTCCGCGCGACCCGCCGCCCGGGACCGATGCGCCGCCGGCGCCCCCGGCACCGAGTGCCATCGCCACTCGGTGCAGCTCGTCCCGCAGTCGTTCGGGGGTGGCTTCGGCGTCGCCGCGGATCATCTGCCGCAGCAGGAAGTTGTGGGTGCCCGTGACCGCCGCGACGTAGGCAACCACCCGCACCGGCGACTCGCCGGGCAACCGTGCGCGCAGGAACTCCTCGAACGCACCCTGGTAGCGGTACGTCGTCACCAGCTCCCGATCCCGCAGCGCGGGCACCTCCTGCACCACCTGTGCGCGCCGCACCGCGAGTTCGCGATCCCGGACGAAGTGGGCGAAGACCAGCTCGGCCGCCGCACATACCGCCAGCCACGGATCCTCGTCGGAGGCCGCGAGCCGGTCGCCGACCTGCGCGAGCAGCGACTCGTGGTCGGCGAAGATCACGTCCTCCTTCGACCCGAACTGCCGGAAGAACGTGCGACGGGACATCCCGGCGGCGGCCGCGAGCTGCTCGACGGTCGTCGACTCGTAGCCGTGCTCGCTGAACAGACGGATGGACTCGGCGACGACGCGCGTGCGAAAGGCGGTCGGATCGGTGTCCGCGACTGACATGGGTCAAGTATCACCACATGGAGGCGACGAGACCCTCGGGCCGTCCCGAAGGAGGAGTTCGGCGCCGACCTGCGTAACGGATCGGTGCGCATTACTCGTCAGTAGCGACCGCCACAAAAGCTGGGTCCGACGCGTGGTCACTACGTACGGTGGAGCCATGGCAACCCCCACCGCTCCCACCGAGAAGACCCCGGCTGAGAAGAGCTCGACGGAGAAGACCCCGTCGACGACGAGTCCGACACCCATCGCGACCGAACCGACCGTCGACGACCCGGTCGCCCCGACCGACGTCTCCGCCGACGACGAACTGTCCGCGGACGAGCGGGCACTGCTCGTCGACAATCTGCGGTTCGTTCTCGACGGTCGCTGGCGGGCGACGAGGGAGACGGTGCGGGAGAACTCGAACCGCGCCGACCTCCTGCCCGACCCGTCCCGGACGCTCGACGAGGCGCGCGCCCACACCCTCGAGGTGATGCGCGAGCTCGCCTCGCAGGGTTTCGCGGCCGCCGGTTTCGCCGAGGACCACGGCGGCAGCGGTGACATCGGCGCGTCGATCACCGCCATCGAGATGCTCGGCTACGCGGACCTGTCCCTCATGGTCAAGGCCGGCGTGCAATGGGGCCTCTTCGGCGGCGCCGTCGAAAACCTCGGCACCGCACGGCATCACGAGAAGTACGTGCCCGGCATCATCGACCTGAGCGTCCTCGGGTGCTTCGCGATGACCGAGACCGGGCACGGTTCGAACGTGCAGGCCATCGAGACCACGGCGACCTACGACCGCGAGGCCCGCGAGTTCGTGATCAACTCCCCCACCCCGTCGTCCCGCAAGGACTACATCGGCGGCGCCGCCGCGCACGCCCGGTACGCCGCGGTGTTCGCCCAGCTCGTCACCGGCGGGCCCGACGAGGAGCCCGAAGGCCGTGGCGTGCACTGTTTCGTGGTGCCGATCCGGGACGAGGACGGCTCCGACCTGCCCGGCGTCACCACCAGCGACTGCGGGTACAAGGGCGGACTCGCCGGCGTCGACAACGGCCGGATCATGTTCGACAACGTCCGCATCCCCGCGGAGAACCTGCTCAACCGCTACGCCGACGTCGCCGAAGACGGCAGCTACAGCTCGCCGATCGAGAACACCAACCGCCGCTTCTTCACCATGCTGGGCACCCTCATCCGCGGCCGCGTCAGCGTGGCGGCGACCGCGGGTGCCGCCGGCCGCAAGGCGCTGGCACTCTCGACCCGCTACGGATTGATCCGCAAGCAGTTCGAGGCGCCCGAGGGCACCGACGAGATCACCGTGATGGACTACCTCGGTCACCAGCGAAAGCTGTTGCCGCTCATCGCGAAGTCGTACGCAATCGGATTCGCGCAGAACGAGATCGTCGACGAACTGCACGAGGTCCAGTCGGTCGCACCCGACGACTCCGACGCCGGACGGCAGCGCCAGCTCGAGGGGCAGGCCGCCGGCCTCAAGGCCTACGCCACGTGGCACGCCTCCCACGCGATCAACGTCAGCCGTGAAGCCTGCGGCGGCGCAGGCTATCTCGACGAGAACCAGCTGTCGATCATGCGGGGCGACATCGACGTCTTCACCACCTTCGAGGGCGACAACACGATCATGACGCAGCTCATCGCCAAGGAACTGCTGTCCGCGTACTCCGAAGACGTCCAGGGCCTTTCGGCGGGCGGCTGGGTGCGCTTCATCGCGGGCATGGCCCGCGACGTGGTGGCCGAGAAGACCGCGGTCCGGCAGGTCGTGCAGACCCTGCTCGACGGTTCCGACGAGGACACCGAGAAGTCGGCGCTCACCGACCGCAGCACCCAGATCCGGTTGTTCCGCAACCGCGAGGACCACCTCGTCCGGACGTGCGCGCAACGACTACGCCGCGCGCTCGACGACGACAACGACGCCTTCGAGGTGTTCAACAACGCGCAGGACCACCTGCTGAAGGTCGGGCACGCGCACATCGAACGCGTGGTACTCGAGGCCTTTGTCGAGGCGATCGAGAACTGCGATTCCCGTTCGGCGGCAGAGCTTCTGGGCAAGGTGTGCGACCTGTTCGTCTACTCGGCACTGGAGGACGACCTGTCCTGGTTCATGATGCACCGGCACATCTCGGTGGAGCGCGCCAAGGCGATCCGCCGCGGCGTGAACGAGCTCTGCCAGGAACTGCGACCGCATGCCCGGTCGCTCGTCGACGCCTTCGGCGTCCCGGAAGCGTTGCTGCGCGCACCCATGCTCCAGAACGGCTGAGCCCCGCTCTCGAGACCATCGCGGCCACCGTCGAACAGACGGTGGCCGCGTTGTCGTTTCGGCATTGGTGTTTGGGCCTGCGCACCACGGGCATACTGCCGCCGACGCCGCTGTGGAGACCACGCTGCGACGCACCGACGAGATCGCGCGGGCCCGCGTCCGGGAATCGCCCGCGCCCGACTTGTCCATCTGCGCTGCGACAGCGTGCCACAAGCCGATTCGGAAAGAGAACCATGTTCCGCCACACCGACTACATGCAGTTCGACGTCAAACCCGAGAAGCCCGACCCCATCTACGCCCGCAAGCTCCAGGAGTTGCTCGGCGGCGCCTATGGCGAGATGACGGTGACGATGCAGTACCTCATGCAGGGCTGGAACTGCCGCATGAAGGGCAAGTACAAGGACATGATCATGGACATCGCGACCGAGGAGATCGGTCACGTGGAGATGATCGCCACCATGGTCGCACGTCTGCTCGAAGGCGCGCCGGTCACCAACTCGACCGAGAACGCCCTCGGTGACCCGGTGGTCGCCGCCGTCCTCGGCGGCACCGATCCCACCCAGGCCATCTTCTCCGGCGGCGGCCCCCGTCTCGCCGACAGCAACGGTGTGCCGTGGAACGCCGGATACATCACGCACAGCGGCAACCTGCTCACGGACTTCCACGCCAACGTCACCGCCGAGGCGCAGGGACGCGTCCAGACGGCCCGCCTGTGGCACATGACCGACGACCCGGGCGTCAAGGCGATGCTGCAATTCAACCTCGCCCGCGACACCTTCCATCAGAACCTCTGGCTGAAGGGGATCGAGGAGCTCAAGGAGGACGGCCTGGAGGGCACGATCGCTCCCGACGACCTCTTCGACGAGGAGTTCAGCGAGCACGCGAGCACGCTGTGGCACCTGTCCGACGGCGAGGACTCGGACAAGGGCGGCTGGGCCAGCGGCCCCACCCCAGACGGCGCGCACCAGTTCAAGTTCCTCGCCGACCCGCAGCCGCTGGGCGATCGGCAGTCGGGGCCGCCGCCGGACCCGAAGCTCTACGCGACCTACGACGGCGCGATGGGCACCCCGCAGAAGCCGCAGTTCGGCACCGAGAAGGGTGTCATGGGCAAGATCAAGGACGTCGTCGATCCGGACCCGTCCGGCTAGACCGACAGCATGTGCAGTGCACGCTGCCCGGCGGTGGACCCGATGTCGGGGACGCCTCCGGGCACGCGTGCGCCCACCCGACAACCGGAGTTCTCATGAGCGCACTACCCGACCTCATCACGACCCCGTTCCGCTGGCTGGCCGCCCTCAGACACGCCCGGGTGTTCCACCCCGACGGTCTGCTGTGTGGTGGCACGGCCGCGCTGTCGGCCGACCACCCACTGCCCTTTCACAGCGGCCCGGTGTCGGTGCGGGTCTCCAAGGGCATCGGCACACCCGGCGGCCTACCGGACATCGTCGGCCTGGCCATCCGCTTCCCGTCGACCGACCCCGGCACCGTCGGCGGCGGCGGGGTGTCGCCGTCGACCAACGCCACCGGCGCTTGGGATCTCCTGCTCGCCGGCCCGGCGCCGCTCGACGGCCGACTACCCGTCCCGCTGCCGACGACGCACTGGGCCACCGCGGTGTCGAGCCTGACGCCGTACCGGTACGACGGTGACCTGTACTGGATTCGGGCGCGCATCCTCGAACCGTCGGACTCGTCGGGCCTGTCGATCGAGGACCTGGCCGCCCGTCTCCGCCGCAACCAACCGATCGTCATCGTCCTGGAGGCCGGCGCCGGACGGTTCGTGCCGGTCGTCCGGATCGAACTCGACCACGTCCTCACCGGACTCGACGTGGATTTCGACCCCATCCTGCACCGGCCCGAGGGCGTCGAGTTCGCCCCGTCGTGGCTCGGGGATCTACGACGCCGCGCCTATCGCGACAGCCGGGCGGGACGTCACTCCGTCGTGTCCTGATCCTCCGAGGACGGTTCCGTCGTCGACGTCCCCCGAGGCGGCAGCCCCAGCCGGACGGCCTCGTGCGCCTGCGTGAGCTCGCTGCGCAACCGCTCGACATCGCGGGCCCATGCCTGCGCGATCCGCCCGGAGGTCAGCTGCACGCCGATCCCCTTGCGGCGGCGCGGCACACCGTGCAGCTCGCCCAACGCGGACGCACTCTCCCAGTCCTCGGGGGTGTGGCTGTGATTGGGCGGGAAGATCTTCGCGATGTCGGCCAGCGGCGTCGTGACGGCTCCCTGGCGGAGCGTGGTCTCGGTGAGCTCGACGCTGACATGCCGACGGGCTGCCGACACCTGCACGAGCGAGAACCCCAGCAGCAGCACGAAGAAGATCGCCAGCACCGGCCAGTGCACCTGACCGGGCCCGGCGATCTCCATCGCGAGGACCGCACCCACCAGGACCGGACCGATCAGCACCACCCACCAGCTGCCGCCGGACTCGGCGAACAGCACCTCACCCGCCGGCTCGACGGGGTCGGAGTCGTGACCTTCGGGATCGTCGTCGGTCATGTGCCCTACTTGCGCGACCGCGGCGTCTTGGGTTCCGGCTCCTTGCCGGTGTACCAGGTCTCGGCGGGCGGACGGTAGGCCAGCAGGGACCCGAACAGACCGACGAGGCCAGCGAGCAACGGGAACGCGAAGAAGTTCATCCCCAGGCTCAGGAACAGCAGCATGGCCACGACGACCAGGGTCAGCGCCGCCAGCGACGACCGCCACCGCGCATCGCCGGTGTAGGCCTTGCTGCCCAGCAGGATGTACCCGACACCCACGACGGCGACCATGGCGCCGAGCACCCCGGACGTGACGGTCCCGGTGTCGCTGGCCGCCGACACGACGATGACCAGTGCACCGAGCGCGATCAGCAGTGCGCCGGAGGTCAGCCAGCACCGGTAGGCCCAGACGACGAGTTTCGGACGCAGCGCCGGATCAGGACTTGTCACTGGTTCTTCGGTCCTTCGTTCTGGGTGTCGGTGCCCCGGTTCTCCGGATGCGGCTTGCCGAGGTGAACGGGCTCGGATCGGGCGTCGTCGGAGTACGGGCCGGGCGCGCCGCGATGATCGCTGTCACCATACGGCCTGTTCTGGCCGTACGGGTTCTGGCCGTACGGGTTCTGGCCGTACGGGTTCTGGCCATACGGGTTCTGGCCGTATGGGTACGGGGGTGACGGCGGGTGGACCGGCTGCGGCTTCCGCGCCGCGGCCATCTCCCGGCAGTACTTTTCCGAGTCCCCGCGCATGAGGAGCACGGTCGCACCCAGCGCCGCGACGCCGCTGATCACCTGCGGGACCATCGCCCACGCCGGCGACGTGTCGCCACCGAACAGCGAGAAGAGCAGGCTGACCACGACGTAGACACCCATCGCCGACAGCACGATCCGCGCCCAGTTGTAGCCCTTACGGGTGAACCAGACGACCAAGGCCGTGATCGCGGTGAGGAACAGCGACGTCACGACCAGCACACCGACCACGAACCCCGACGAGGTCATGAAGTCGATCTGCTCGGGCGGGACCCCTTCCTGCGGAGCAGAACTCACCTGATCGCGGATCATGTCGACGAAGGTGCCGGTCTGCGCGAACATCGCCACGATCTGCCCGACGATCACCACCACCCACAGCTCGACGGCGATGGAGACGGAGTCGGGGATCTTCGGTCGCGACGGCGCGCCGGGGTCGGACGCGGGGTCGTACGGTGCGGACATGGGACCAGCCTAGTGAACGGGCAGCACGATGAGCCCTACACGCTCAGGTCAGGACAGGCGCTGCGCCACCTCGGCCGCCCAGTAGGTCAGGACGATCGACGCACCGGCCCGTCGGATGGCGGTCAGCGATTCCAGGATCGCCGCGTCGCGATCGATCCACCCGCGTTCGGCGGCGGCGGAGATCATCGAGTACTCGCCGCTGATCTGATAGGCCGCGACCGGCACGTCACTCATGTCGGCGACGTCGCGCACGATGTCGAGGTAACTCATCGCCGGCTTCACCATCACGATGTCGGCGCCCTCCTCGAGGTCGAGCCGGACCTCGCGCAGCGCCTCGACCCGGTTGGCCGCGTCCTGCTGGTACGTGCGCCGGTCGCCCTGCAACGACGAGCCGACCGCCTCGCGGAACGGGCCATAGAACGCCGAGGCGTACTTCGCGGCGTAGGCCAGGATCCCGGTGTCGGTGAAGCCCGCCGCGTCGAGGGCGGCCCGGATCGTGGCGACCTGGCCGTCCATCATCCCGCTCGGCCCGAGGAGATGCGCACCCGCCCGCGCCTGGGCCAGGGACATCGACACGTAGCGTGCGAGGGTCTTGTCGTTGTCGACGCGACCCCGACCGTCGACGACGCCACAGTGCCCGTGATCGGTGAACTCGTCGAGGCAGGTATCGGCCATCAGGACCGTGGCGTCCCCGAGATCGTCGCCGAGGGTACGCAGAGCCCGGTTGAGGATTCCGTCGTCGGCATCCGCACCCGACCCGGTGGCGTCCTTGTCCTCGGCGCGCGGCACCCCGAACAGCATGAGCCCGCCGACACCGGCGTCGACGGCCTCGGCCGCGGCGGTCCGCAGCGAATCCATCGTGTGCTGCACGACGCCCGGCATCGACGAGATCGGTACCGGGTCGTCGATGCCGTCGGCGACGAACATCGGCAGCACCAGATGTCGCGGCTCCAACGAGGTCTCGGCGACCAGCCGGCGCATGGCCGGGGTGGTGCGCAGGCGCCGGGGCCGGATCACGGGTGGCATTGAGATCTCCTCGGAACTCAGGAACGCGAGCGGCGAGACTTCTTGCGCGGGGGCGGAAGTGCGCCCTCGGCCCGAAGTCGGGCGGCGTGCTCGGCGAGCGCGTCGACGAGTTCGAGCACCGATGCGTTCTCCGGCTGCACATCCACCCGGAGGCCGAATTCCGTTGCGGTCTCGGCGGTCTTGGGCCCGATGCACGCGACGATGGTGCGCGCGTGCGGCTTTCCGGCGATGCCCACGAGATTGCGCACGGTCGAGCTGGAGGTGAAGCAGACCGCGTCGAAACCACCGGTCTTGATCATCTCGCGGGTCTCGGCGGGCGGCGGTGCGGCGCGCACGGTGCGGTACGCGGTGACGTCGTCGATCTCCCAGCCGCGGTCGCGCAGTCCCTCGGACAGTGTCTCGGTCGCGATGTCGGCGCGCGGCAACAGGACTCGGTTCACCGGGTCGAAGACATCGTCGTAGGGCGGGAAGTCCTCGAGGAGACCGAGCGAGCTCTGCTCACCCGACGGCACGAGTTCGGGGTTGATGCCGAAGGAGCGCACCTTCTCGGCGGTGGCCTCACCGACGCAGGCGATCTTGACGCCGGAGAACGCCCGGGCGTCCAGCCCGAACTCGGCGAACTTCTCCCACACCGCGCGCACCGCGTTGGTGGAGGTGAACACCACCCACTGGTACCGCCCGTCGACGAGACCCTTGACGGCGCGTTCCATCTGCGCGGGGCTCCGCGGCGGCTCGACCGCGATGGTCGGCACTTCCTTGGGCATCGCACCGTGGCTGACGAGGCGTTCGCTCATGTCGCCGGCCTGGTCCTTCGTCCGCGGCACCAAGACGGTCCAGCCGTACAGGGCGCGCGACTCCCACCACGACAGCTTGCCGCGCGCACCCACGACCTTGCCGACCGTGACGATCAGCGGACCGGTGAGCGCGTTGCCCTGCTCGTTGAGCGTCGCGAGCGTGGCCTCGATGGTGCGCTGCGCACAGGTGGTGCCGTTGATGGTTATGGCGGCCGGGGTCTGGGGGGCCATGCCGTGCTCGGTGAGCGCGCTGGCGGTCTCGGCCAGGTGGCCCGATGTCGCGTGCAGCACCAGCGGGCCGGGGGCCGCGGCCAGCGCGGCCCAGTCGACCTCGCCGCGCACGTCGGCCTCGGTGTGGGTGGAACCGAGCGGCATGCCGGCGTAGCTCGGGACCACGGATGCGGCGGGCAGGCCCGGCAGCACCTCGAAGGTGACCGTCGTACGGGCGACGGCGTTGACCTCGGCGAGGACCGAATCGGTGGTCAGCGGATCGCCGGCGACCACGCGCACGACGTCGTCGCCGTTGCGGGCCGCGGCCACGAGGGTCTTGGCGACCTCGGCCGGATCGCCGAGCGCCGGCCGGACCACCGACTCCTCGTCGGTCTGCCCGGCATCGGTCGCGCCGGCCTCGTCACCGGCGGCCTGCGAATCGTCGGCCGGTGCGGCGGGCGTCGACGCGGCGTCGTCAGCGGGCTTCTCGGCCTTCTTGGTGGATCGGCGAGTATCGGCGGCGGGTTCGTCGCGATGCGCACTGCCGATCAGCGACACCACCGGCCCGGGTACATCGGGGTCGATGTAGGCGGTGGTCGCGTTGGTGATCACGGTGCGTGCCCGCACGGTGAGCAGGTCTGGGTCCCCTGGACCCGACCCCACGAACAGGATCCGTCCGGGATTTGCCTTCTTCGTACGGCTCATGGGTTCGCACTCTCCTGCCCTCTCGGCGAGGGCTGCAGTTCGTTCTCTGCTAGGGAGAGTTGACGAGGTCGCCCGCTCCCAGCTCCAGCAGTTCGGCGGCGAGGTCTTTGCCCAGCTGAACGGCACGATCGACCGGACCCACCGCCGAAGCGCGGATCACGTCCGACCCGTCCTCGGCCGCCACCGCCGCACGCAACGACAGTTCGGCGAAGATGCGCCCGTCCTCGTCGATCGACTCGACCACCTCGGCGATCGCACCGACCGGTGCGGTACATCCGGCTTCGAGAGCCGCGAGTACCGCCCGTTCGGCCTCGATGGCCGCGCGGGTGGACTGGTCGTCCAACTCGGCGAGAATTCTCACCAGTTCGGCATCGTCTGAGCGGCACTCCACAGCGAGTGCACCCTGCGCCGGCGCCGGCAGCATGACCACCGGTTCGAGCGCCTCGGAGACCACGTCGGTCCGTCCGATCCGCACGAGTCCGGCGCGGGCGACCACGACTGCGTCGAGTTCGCCGCTGGCGACTTTGCCCAACCGAGAGTCTAGGTTGCCTCGTAGGGGGCGGATTTCCAAACCGAGACCCAGTGCTCTAAGCTGCGCGGCTCGCCGGGGGGCCGAGGTACCGATCACCGAGCCGGGCGGCAGTTCGCCGAGCACCATTCCGTCGCGTGCGACCAGCGCATCCCGGGGATCGACCCGCGGCGGGACGGCCGCGATCGTGAGGTCACTTTCGGGGGCGGTCGGGAGGTCCTTGTACGAGTGCACCGCGACGTCGACCTCGTTGTTCCGCAGCGCGACGCGGATCGCCGTGGTGAACACCCCGACGCCGATCTCGGCGACGGGGGCCGCCGAGGCGTCACCGGCGGTCTTGATGATGACCAGTTCGGCGGGATGTCCGGCGGCGGTCAGGGCGTCGGCGATGGTCTGCGACTGGGTCCGGGCCAGCAGCGAGCCCCGCGTACCGATCCGGATCGGCGCGGTGGAGGGTTCGCTCATCGGTCACCCAGATCGCCGGCCGCGTCGCCCGAAGGCAGGCCACCGAGATGGTCGGGAGCCGAAACCGCTTCGGCTGCACCGGGTTTGAGTTCGAACAGCTCGCGCAGCGCCTCGGCGTAGTGATCCCCGTTGGGGGTCGAGGCGAGCTGCTTGACGCGCACGGTCGGTGCGTGCAGCAGCTTGTCGACGACGCGGCGGACGGTCTTGGCGACCTCGTCGCGCTGTGCGCCCTCGAGGTCGGGCAGGCGGGTCTCGAGGCGCAGGATCTCGGCCTCGACGACGTCGGCCGCGCGCTGGCGCAGGGCCGCGACGGTCGGGGTGACCTCGGCCTGACGCTGGTGCGTGAGGTAGTCGGCGAGCTCGGCGGCGACAATCGACCGGGCCGCGAGGGTGTCATTCTCGGCGGCTTGGGTCTCGGAGTCGCCGCGCAGTCCCTCGATGTCGACGATGTGCACGCCGGGCAGGCGGGCCGCGGCGGGGTCGACGTTGCGCGGGAGCCCGAGGTCGCAGATGACGAGCGGTGCTGCGTCCCCGGTACGGGCCGCGAGCGCCGAGTGCACCGACCCGACGCCGACGACCGCGCCGATCGCGCCCGTACACGTGACGACGACGTCGGCCGTGGCCATCGCCTCCGGCAGGTCGTCGAGCCCGACGCCGCGGACGCTGATGCCGTGGTTGGCGGCGATGTTGCCCGCGAGGTGGTCGGCCTTGTCGACGGTCCGGTTGACGACGACCATCTCGGTCACGCCCTCACGGGCCAGCTGCGCGGTCGCCAGACCGCCCATGGCGCCGGCACCGACGACCACCGCGCGGCGCAGGCGATGCGCGCCCGTCGCGGGATCGGCGAGCAGCGACTTCGCACGGTGCAGCGCGACGGAGACCACGGAGGCACCCGCGCGGTCGATGCCGGTCTCGGTGTGCACGCGCTTGCCGACCCGCAGCGCCTGCTGCGCCAGCTCGTGCAGCACTCGTCCGGCGGAGTCGTTGGCGTCGGCGCTGAGGTAGGCGTTGCGGATCTGACCGAGGATCTGCTGCTCGCCGACGACGAGCGAGTCGAGGCCCGCCGCGACGGTGAAGAGATGCTCGACGGCGGCCTCGGAGTAACGGACGTAGGCGTGGCGGGTCATCTCGTTGACGGTCATGCCGGAGTGGTCGCCGAGGACCGAGCCGACCGCCTCGAGCGCCGGGTGGAAGGCGTCGACGACGGCATAGATCTCCACGCGGTTGCACGTGGACACGAGCATGGCTTCGGAGATCGCCCGCGAGGAGAGCAGTTCGTCGATCAGTTTGGGGCGGTCGTGGTCGGAGACCGCCAACCGCTCGAGCACCTCGACGGGAGCACTGCGGTGCGATACCCCGAACAACAGAACACTCACGCTGTCACCGTTTCTTCACCCATCACATTTCCCTGGTGTCCGGCACTTCCCCGGTGCCCCCGCGTCGGCTTCGCCTCGCGCGCCTCCTTGACGTCGTCGCGCGGCCCGCGAGAGGCCTGGAAAGCCAACACCTGTAGTTCCAAGGCTAGATCAACTTGTCTGACGACAACATCCGACTCCGCCGGAAGCGACACGGGCGTGACGTTGAGCACCTGCCGGACACCCGCGGCCACGAATGCATCGAAGACGCGTCGGGCGTCGTCGTCGGCGGTGGCGATCACCGCGATCTCGACGGCCGGGACCACCTGTGCGCAGACGGCGGCGATGTCGGTCAGCGGGGCGACCCGCGGGCCGCCCGGCTCGAGAACCGCGCCGGTCAGGGCCGGATCGGCGTCGAACATCGCGGCGACCCGGAAGCCGCGTCCGAAGCCGGCGTGCGACAGCAGCGCACGGCCGAGCGAGCCGGCGCCCGCGAGCGCGACGGTGTGGATGCTGTCGGTGTGCAGCGTCATCGAGATCCGGGCGGTCAGCCTGCCCACGTCGTATCCGACGCCGCGCACGCCGTTGGCGCCGACGTAGGAGAGGTCCTTGCGCAGGATGGCCGGGTTGACCCCGGCTGCCGTCGCGAGCTCGCCGCTCGACGCCAGCAGGATGCCCCGACGACTGAACGAGCGCAGTACGTGCAGGTAGGTGGCCAACCGGGCGACCGTGGGACCGGGGATGTCGGTGGCGGGGCCGTCGACCGGAGGGACGGCGGACGCAGGAGGGTCGGCGTCGGCCGACTTCGCACTCTCCGCGCCCACTCGCACTCCCACACATCTGCCGGCGTCACCAGACACCGGGACCCGACTCTTCCCGACCAAGGGAGGATATAACTTCCCTGTGAATCTGTTCACACGGCCCCTCGGGATCGGCCGAGCTGTGTTAGGCGTCTCGTCGAACGTGGGCGCCGATCACCGCCGCGCCGCGAGATCCGCCCGCAGACGCGGTTCGTCGACCTCCCAGTAGCTGTGCTCGTTACCGTCGAGAAGGACCACCGGGAGCCGGTCGCCGAACTCGGCGCGCACGTCCGGCCGACCCCCTTCGGCCGCCTCGTCGACGTCGACCTCGGTGAACTCCACGCCCATGTCGGCGCAGATCCGGGTCAGTTCGGAGCGGGCCGCCGCGCACGCCGCGCACCCCGCACGGGTCAACAGTTCCACCGTCATGCCGACCATCCTCCCAGCGCAGCGCCCGCGGGATCAGCCGGGTGACCCTCCCCCGCCGACGGTGTGCGGTCCGTCACCGGGCGTGGAGATCGAACGCCGGAGACCAGTCGCCCGTTTCCGAGGCGCACCACTAGGCTGTACCCGGCAAGCAGTGCTGGCGCTACGCGTGGGAGGTGGGCAGTGGGCGAGACCCCGGGCCCGGAAGACCGGCAGGACGACGAGACGCCCGACGACGCCGCACTTCTCCCGCCGAATCCGATGCAGGGCGACGGCCCGACGGGCGACGACTGGGAGGCCCACGCCGCGAGCGTGGAGTTCACCGACGACTTCGACGAGGACGCCGAACTCCACGAACTCGTCGACGACGAGACCAACCGGGTCACCACCTGGATCTCCCAGCGGGCGACCGCCGCGACCGGCCGCTTCCGGCAGACCGCGCACGAACTCCGTCAGACCCTGGCCGGTGAGGCGAGCGCGAAGGCCGCCGTCGACTCGCTGCGTTCGCGCCCGACGGCCGAGATCCCGGGCGAACCCCGCCGCGACCTCACCGCCGCCGCCTTCTTCGACGTCGACAACACCCTGGTCCAGGGCGCGTCGATCGTGCACTTCGCTCGCGGTCTCGCCGCGCGGAAGTACTTCACCTACGGCGACATCATGGATTTCGCGTGGACGCAGGCGAAGTTCCGGATCACCGGCAAGGAGAACGCGCGCGACGTCGCGGAGGGCCGGGAGAAGGCGTTGTCGTTCATCGCGGGCAAGCCGACCTCCGAACTCGTCGAGCTCGGCGAGGAGATCTTCGACGACTACATCGCGGACAAGATCTGGCCGGGTACGCGGGCGTTGGCCCAGCGTCACCTCGATGCCGGACAGCAGGTCTGGCTGGTGACCGCGACACCCGTCGAACTCGCGCAGACCATCGCCGACCGGCTGGGGTTGACCGGTGCGCTGGGCACCGTCGCCGAGAGCGTCGACGGGGTCTTCACCGGGCGGCTCGTCGGCGACATCCTGCACGGCCCCGGTAAGGCCCATGCGGTGCGCGCGCTCGCGATCCGCGAGGGGCTCAACCTGAAACGCTGTACGGCGTACTCGGATTCACACAACGACGTACCGATGCTGTCGCTCGTCGGCCGCGCGGTGGCGATCAACCCCGACACCGACCTGCGCGACGTCGCCAAGGTCCGCGGCTGGGAGATGTACGACTTCCGTACCGCGCGAAAGGCCGCGAAGTACGGCGCCGGCACCGCGATCGTGCTCGGCGCCGCGGGCGGTGGGGCCGCAGCCGCGGCGCGGTTCCTGCGGCAGCGCTGACCGTTCGACGCCGACGGCCCTGGCTCCCCGGATCAGAAGGGCGGTGGGTCGAGGCGGTCGAGTTCTTCGCGGGCTCGTTTGTTGCGGGCGCGTTCGTGTCGCCGGCGGGCCAGTTTGGCGTCCAGTCGGCTGGTGGTGCGCTCCGGGTTGTCGGCCGGGGCGATGACGCGTGGGGTGGGTGGGGCTTGGGCGGCTTGTTCGAACCGGATCCGCCGAAGGTTCGCCGAAGGTGTCTTCCAGCGTTTCGGCGTCGCCGGGCAGGGTGACCCCTTCGGGGGTTTCGTATTCGGTGACCAGGCGGCCGTCGTCGTCGCGGTATTGCACATCGACCCAGTCCCCGTGGGTTTTGAACAGGTGACCGGGACGGCATTTTGCGTTGAGGTTCTCACTCGACGTCGCCCCACCCCGGGCGGGGTCGGTGTGGTCGTACTCGGTGACGTGGTCGAGATCGCACGCGAACGCTGAACGGGTGCAGCCGGGTTCGGTGCAATATCCGTCCCGGACGCGTACGAAATCAGCACACGACGTGGTGGGCCGGTACCCGTTGCCGGGATGGGTTGCCGGGTAGACCACTGCGACCGATAGCGCGGTGGCATCGGCCGAGTCGCCGAAGTGGGTTGCGGTGGAATGATTCTCGCTGTCGGCGCGGGTGTCCTCGGCTGGTGCCGGGCGTTGCGCGGTCCGCCGCTGGTCATCATTGTTGCTGCCGGCGACGTAGGTGGGTTGGGTGCGGGCGGGGGTGACCGGGGTGAGGGTGGCGTCCGGGCGGGCGGCGAGGTCACGGACGTGTTCGTCGCTGATGATGCCGTGTTCGTCGAGGAACCCGACCCCGGGTGCTCCGGCCAGGGTGGAGGCATCGGTGACGACATGGATCACGAC